>CAYUTT010000059.1:0-8928 GCA_964447575.1 uncultured Methyloceanibacter sp. | reverse complement strand
GGCGCTCGCCGAGGCGCAGGAAGAGGTCATGGAAGCGGGCGGCCAAATCGCGGCGATCATGCCGGACACCCAGCGCTACACCCTGGGATGGCGCGCGCTTCCCGATCCTCACCGATTTCGAGAACGGCTACGCGATGTCGCTGAACCTTGCGTTCTGGGTCGGCGATGAGATGCAGGCGCTGATGTGCGAGGCAGGCTGGGACGTCACCCCCTCGCAAGGGAGCGATACGTGGCTGTTGCCAATTCCCGCCACTTTCGTCGTCGGCACCGACGGCGTGATCAAGGCGCGGTTCGTCGATCCAGACTACCGCAAGCGGATGACGATCGAGGACCTTCTGGCCGCCGTCAAGGGCGCCGGTTAGGCCGCAAGCTGCTCCCAGTCATAGGCGCGCAGCATCTTCATCAAGGCGGCGGCGACGGGTGTGCGCTGGCGTCCCGCGACACCGTAGAGGTAGATCGTGCGGTCGAGCGCGATACCGTTCACGGCCATGCGCACCAGGGTTGGCGGGCTTTGCGTGCTGCGTAGGGGGAAGGCGACGCCGAAGCCGGCCTCGAGCAACGACACGAGGTCCGCCTCGGCGCTGACCTCGTGGAAGCGCGACACATCGAAGGCCAGGTTGCGCAAGAGATCGAGGAGCGTTTGCGTCGACTCGCAATAGGTGCGGATCATCATGCGCTCCTGGCGCAGATCGTCGACCTCGATGGATGGCGCCTGGGCGAGACTGTGCGTGCTGACGGCGGCGAGCTGGAAGCATTCGGTAAGCAAGGGCCAGCTGTCGAGCCGCTCCCAGTCCTCGCCGACGGGTCCGGCCAGGCCGAGCTCCGCCTCGCCGCTCTTGAGATAGTCCAGAACGTCGTGGCCGTTCCCGCGCAAGAGCTTCAGGTCGAGCCCGGTGAATAGCTTGCCGAGCTCCACCACGTGGGGGGTGACCAGCGCCGGGTCGATGGAGCTGGAGATCGCGAGCCGAAGCGAGCCGACCTCGCCTTTCTTGATGGCCTGGGCCAGGGCCCGGGCGCTGACCGCGCTCTCGTAGCATTGCCGGAGCAAGGGGAGCATGCGCTGGCCGAGCTCGGTCAGCTGGGCATGCGGCCGCTCGCGCCGGAAGAGATCGCCGCCAAGCTCGCCCTCGAGCTGGCGGACGGCGCGGGTGAGGGAGGGCTGAGCCACGTTGCACTCCTCGGCCGCGCGCGTGAAGTTGAGCGTGCGCGCCACAGCGAGGAAATAGCGGACCTGGTGCATTTCCATAGGGCGCGCTCCGCCTGCTAGAGGTCGAACCCGGGGAGCGGCCGGCGTTGCCAGCCGCCGCGCTGGTTGCTGCCCTCCGGTTTCGCTGCCCAGGTGCTCATCGTCAATGCTTGGTCCTGCTTGCCCGGCCGCAGTTTTACGCTGAGCAAACGCCGCGCGTCGAGGAGATTGAAGGCTATGTCCAAGATTTGAGCGGACGTGAACGGGGGGCCGCGCTAGGCTATTCTTAGTGACCATGGGCCCCGGCGGGGCCCGATAGCGCATTCCTATGGACTCCTTAGCCAACGGGCATTTCCCTTGAAATGCCGTGCGCGGCATCATCCTCGACAACGCAGAGGTGATCGCCGCGTAGAGCACAAGAGCCGAAAGGAAGCCTGTCCATGACCGTCACGATGACAGCGCGTGGTGCCGCGGCGGCTAAGCCGCTCAAGAACAAAGTTTCCTTGGTGACCGGCTCCACCAGCGGCATCGGCCTCGGCATCGCCCGGGCGCTGGCGGCCGCGGGCTCGAGCGTCATCCTCAACGGCTTCGGCAAGCCGGAGGAGATCGAGGCCGCGCAAGCCGACATTCGCTCCGCGTTCGGCGTGCGGGTCGTCTATTCCGGGGCCGACATGTCCGACCCCCAATCGATTGCCGAGATGTTCGTGAGGGCTGCGGGACCGCTCGGGGGCATCGACATCCTTGTCAACAATGCCGGCATTCAGCACGTGGCGCCGTTGCCCGAGTTCCCGGTCGCCAAGTGGGACGCCATCATCGCCATCAATCTGAGCTCCGCCTTCCACACCACGCGGCTCGCCCTTCCCGGCATGATCGAAAAGGGCTGGGGGCGCATTATCAACATCGCTTCGGCGCACGGGCTGGTGGGCTCGGCCTTCAAGTCGGCCTATGTGGCAGCCAAGCACGGCATGCTCGGTCTTACCAAGGTAACGGCGCTCGAAGTGGCGGAGCAGGGCATCACCTGCAACGCGATCTGCCCCGGCTATGTCTACACGCCTCTGGTCGAGGCCCAGATCGAAGGCCAGGCCAAGGCCCACGGCATCCCCCGCGAAGAGGTGATCCGGAACGTGCTCCTGGCGCAGCAGCCGAACAAGCGCTTCGCCACCACCGACGAGCTCGGCGGCATCGCCGTGTTCCTGACGTCCGATGCGGCGGCCTCGATCACGGGCGCCACCATAGCCGCCGACGGCGGGTGGACCGCCCACTAGGAGGGAGCGACATGACACCGGCCAAACGACTGTCGCCGCTCGATGCGGTCAACGAGATCCGCAACGACAACAACGGTCAGGTCGTCCTCGTGCTGCAAGGCGGCGGGGCGCTCGGCGCCTATCAGGGCGGCGTCTATCAGGCGCTGCACGAGGCCGGCATCGAGCCCGACTGGATCGTGGGCACGTCCATCGGCGCCATCAATGCGAGCATCATCGCCGGGAACGAGCCGGAGGACCGGCTGCCGCGGCTTCGGGATTTCTGGAAGCGCGTCGAGGCCGCCGATTTCTGGGGCGCCTATCCCGCCTGGGGCGGGGCCGCGGATGCCTTGTCGTCGTGGATGACGATTACCAGCGGCATCTCGGGCTTCTTCGAGCCGCCATGTGCCGCTCGGGCCCGACAACGCCGGTTACTACTCCACGGCGCCGCTCCGCATGACCCTGGAGGAGCTGGTCGATTTCAATCTGCTCAACCGCAGCCGCGTACGACTCACCGTGGGCGCGGCCCATGTGTGCACCAGCGTGATGCATTATTTCGATTCGCGCGACATGCCGTTGAGCGTGAGCCACGTGATGGCGTCGGGTGCGCTGCCGCCGGCATTTCCAGCCGTGCGCATCGACGGCGAGCTTTATTGGGACGGCGGCATCCTTTCCAACACACCCGCGGAGCGCATTTTCGAAGACAATCCGCGGCGGAACGGGATCATCTTCGCCGTGCATCTATGGAACCCGACGGGACCGGAGCCGACGACGATCTGGGAAACGCTGCACCGGCACAAGGACATCCAGTATTCGAGCCGCATCTCGAACCACATCGCGCGGCAGCGCGAGTCGCACCGCCTGCGCCACGTCATCGCCGAGCTTCTGAAACACGTGCCGGATGAGGCACGCAAGGATCCCACGGTGCGGGAGCTGGCGGCCTATGCCTGCCGCACGCGCATGCATGTGGTGCGCCTGCTCGCGCCGCGGCTCGACAATGAGAGTCACATCAAGGACATCGACTTCTCGCCCGCGGGCATCCGCTCGCGGTGGGAGGCTGGATACGCCGACACCAACCGCGCCTTGGCGGCGCAAGCGTGGCTCGACGAGTTCGACCCGCTCGAGGGCGTGATTTTGCACGAGCCGGAGCCTGGCGCGGAGCCGGCGACGGAGTTCGAGCCTGGCGAGGCGCCGGAGACGGTCGAGCACCATCACGGGAAGCTTGCGGCGGAGTAGGGACAGATCATGGAGACCTGCACCAGCATATCGGCCATTCAACTCGCGGCGGCGGCCTTGGGCTTCGTGCTCGCCGTGCTATGGCTCGACATGGTTTGGGTGCAAGCGCCAGCGGCGCGCGACCACGACTTCGACGACACCCTTCGCCGGCGGGGATGGCTCAATGCGTTCGTCGCTGCCGGAGCTGTCGGCGCGGCTGCGCTGCTCCTTGTATGGGTCGAAACCTGCACCAACGGCGCCTTCTGACGCCGCCTTAACTCAGATCACCGCGGTCAGCACGGCAAGCGCTAAGACCGCGGCCGTGAGAGAGGGAATCCACCAACTCGAAGCCGGCAGAGCCATCCTATCGTCGTCCTCTCGAAAGCTTCGTTCGTCCTTCATTACTCTGCCCCAGCTTCCTGCGCCTTCGGCGGTACGGGGTGGCGCCTTTCCTAGTTGAATCAAATCGAAGCCGTATGCCCGAAAAACGCGCGAGCTGCGCCATGGTTCCGCCTGAAAGTGGATTGGCATTGACCTTGTCGAAAAGAAAAAGCCCGGCTGAGCCGGGCTTCTTTACGCAACACTCTCGTCTTCCGGAGCGGACCGGGCGGTTAGCGGATCCTGTCGGAGCCGCGTGCCGTGCGGGCCGGCCGGAAGACTTACTTATAGGGCACCGGAGCCGGCGGAAGCTCGGTGACGTAGGTCTGCTGATGATGATGGAAGCAACCGCCAAGGGCGAAGGTTGCGGCGATAACCGCAAGGGCAATGATGGTGCGCATGCTGATTCCCTCTACGCTACTTAGTACTCCACTTGGTACGGCGCCATTCCACCTTGATCCGCTTGAGAAAGAGTTAATATGCGTGCCATTTTCGAACGGAGCCTCCTGCGTTCGCGCATAGGCTAGACGCAAAGGCGGGTTTTTGAGATGCGCGATCCAGGCGGCGAATGGCGACCGGCGCGCTTCGCGCACTGCTTCATCGGGGGTGTCTTCTCCACGGTGAAATAGACGAGCACGGCGCCGAGCAGGTTGAGCGCGGCGAAGAAATAGAAGTTCCAGGCCAGGCCGAAATGGTCCGCGACGCCGGCGGAGAGGAGGCGGCCGATCAAGTTGCTCGCTACGTTACCGGTGATGTAGGCGGCGAAGGCGGTGGCCGAGTCCGCGGCGCTGTAGTGCTCGCCGAGATAAGCGAGGGTGAGGGTGAAGGCCGCGGCCATGCACAGCCCCTGGAGCACGCGCAAGACGGTGAACGTGGCAAGGTCCGGCGCGTGCGCGAGCAGCGCGGTGGGGATCGCGAGGACCGCGAGGCTGATAAGGATCCCGAAGCGCCGGTCGATCCGATGGCTGAAATAGGCGACCGCGAGGCCGGCAACCGCCATGCCGAGCGTGCTGGCGTTGACGGCCACGCCCATGGCGGCCGGCATGACACCGTAATGGACCGTCAGCGCGGGCAGGATGGCTTGCGTCGCAAACAAATCCACCAAGGTCAGGAATGCCATCACCGCGATGATGACGAAGCGCAGCAGCGCCGTGCCCGTGCTCTGCGCATCGTTGCGCAAGGCAGAAGCGGCGTCTGGCTGGCTGGTCATGGCGCGACGCTCCTCGCCAAGGAAAAAGAACGGACGTGACGCCTCCGGGGGAAAGAGGACGTCACATCCAGGGGGAGAGGACGTTCTAATTCCTAGCCAAGTCGGCAGCGATGAGGACGACCGTCTCGTCGCCGGTATTCTTCCACCAATGGGAGATGTCCTTGGTCTCGGCCGAGACATCGCCGGCCTTGTGGACGATGGGGACGGCGCAGTCGCTGGAATATTCCTCGATCGTGCCTTGCACCACGTAGATGATCGCGGGCCGGTCGGCGTGACTGTGCCAGGGCACGACGCCATCCGGTTCGATCTCGAGGCGGCGCATGCGGAAGACGCGGCCGTCGATGCCGTGCTCTTTCGCCACGTCGAGGGTTGCAATGACTGTATCGGTCTTGCCGACGGCCTGAACGTTCACGGGCTCGCGGGCGTTCGGCCGCTGTTGATCGGCTGGACACTCGCCGGCCGAAGCATCCGTGGCCAGCACGCTTGCGCCAAGCACGGCGCCGCACAGCACGCCGGCGGTCAGAAGGCTGCGGCCAAAGCCGCGTCTCGCGCTCATATGAAACATGGTCGTGGCTCCCTTTGGCTCAGTGGCGCGGGCCAAAACGGGACCGCACCGGTGTTTTCGAACAATCGTCCGAAACCGCCGCGGGCGGAAATGCCGGATGGCTTCCGAGTCCATAGCGGGCTGCTATCCGGTGCAGCCAATGTACCGGTTCCATAGCCATAAGGTATTGGCGAAACAGGGGTATCCGTCCCTACCTTTGCGGTGTTCCGGGACGGACATCACTGGCCATCCACTCGGAGCATCCTTCAGCCAAAGGCCAGCATTAGGAGACTTGAAATGAAGCAGCTTCTGATCGCCCTGACCCTGGTTGTCGCGTCCGCCGCTCCTGCCGCGGCCGAGGGCTTCCCGAACCTGTACCTCACCACCATGGGCCGCTAACGCCGGCTCAGGCATAGGAGACAAAAAAGATGAAACAGCTTCTGATCGCACTTGCCCTGGTTGCCGCGTTCTCCGCGCCGGCCGCGGCCGAAGGGTTCCCGAACCCCTTCACGATGCCTTGCGGAAACTGCAAGTAGTGATGCGCTTGGTCGCAAGACCAAACGACCCCCCAAGTCCCACGGGCGCCCCTCCTCACATCGCGGAGCGGGCGCCCTTCGGTTGCCGGTTAAGCTCCGGCTCCCGGGCCGGCGAGCGACGCCAGAGTTTTGGTGAACGCCTGCATGCGGCCGAGGTCGTGATACTCGGTAAGCTTGACCGGCCAACCGTCCTCGAACGCCCAAAAATTCGCCATGGTGGTCTCCAAGGCCGCGCCGGTTTCCCGGTGCCGGTAGCGGATGGGAATCTCCACCCCGGCGCGGTCGTCGCGAATCATAAGACCGCTCGTGTCGAACCGCAGAATTTCGAAGTCGTCGGCGATGACGGCGAGGCGCTGGAGCGAGGCGGCCTTACCGCGACTGATGCCGCCCAGGGGATGCAGATCCGGCGGGATGTGAATGACGTGGCAGAAGTCGTGCGGAAGGTAGCTCGCAAACCACTCCAAATCCTGTGCCCGCCACGCATCGTAAATCTCACTGATGATGGTCTCGGTTTTCGACATTCCTCCCCCCTGAGACGGTGTCATGAGACGTATAGGACGTGTGCTGCGCATTTCTTCCGGCGGTTCTGATACCTTGTTTTGCGCAAACTGCGCTGACGAGTTCCAATTATGGTGAAGCCCGATCTTCCGCCGACGCTGGCGGCGCTGACGGACAAGCCGTTCGACGAATCCGCTTGGATTTTTCCAGACAAAGGTAGGGCGGTTTCCGCGCCATTGCCATTGCCGTGCCGGGACGTGCCACTCTTTATTCCCGCAACGGCAATGACATTTCGGCGCAATATCGGTCCGTCTGCGCGGCGCACGCTGCGGTCAAGCAGGAGGCGGTGTTCGACGGCGAAGTGGCCGCGCTTCGCGGCCTAGGCTGCGGCCTTCTTCATGAAGGCGGCGAACTGTTCGAGATCGTAGAATTCGGACAGGCTGACCGGCCAGCCGTCCTCGAGCAGCCAGACATGCTTCTTCCTGGTGTGCAGCAAGCTGCGGCTTGACCGGTGCAGGCACCTTGTCTCGACCTCGAGCGTGGCGCCGAGGTCAACGACGCTGATCGGCCCCGGCTCGATCTGCTGCGTGTCGAACCCCTCGAAGATCGCACCCAAGCGCTCGATGGTGGCGCGCTTGCCTTGGCGCGTCCCGCCGATCGCAATCTGACGGGTGGGAATGTTGATGTGATGGCTGAAGTCGTTCGGCAGGTATGAGGCGAGACGATCGAGATCGTGTGCAGCCCAGGCGTCATAGATATCGACCAGCATGGTTCTGGCGTCGTTCGACACGGGCGCGTCCTCCTCGGCTTCGGCGAGCCAAGTCTAGTCCCCTGCGAAGGTGCGAAACGTTAACGGCTCTTGCCCTTGAAGGCGCGGGTGCCGGGCTTGCCGGATTTCGAGCGGGGGCCGGCGGTCCGCAAGGGAATCTCGCGGTTGTGCGGGCCCATCTCGTCGAGGCTCGGCTTGTGCGGCCGGGTGAGATCGACCCCGGCGGCCGAGCGTTCCAGCTCGCCCTGGCGGGCCAGCGGGTCGTTGGCGATAGCGAGCTCCATTTGGCGGAGCCGCTTGACCTCGTCGCGCAGCCGCGCGGCCTCCTCGAACTCGAGATCGGCCGCGGCGGCGCGCATGCGCTTCTCCATATCGGCGATCACGCTTTCGAGATTATGGCCGATCGGGGTCTGCTCGCCCTCGCCGAAGCCCGCGCCGGCATCGACGAGCACGTGATCGCGCTCGTAGACGGAGGCAAGAATGTCGCCGATATTCTTCTTCACGCTTTCCGGCGTGATGCCGTGCGCCACGTTCCACGCCATCTGCTTCTCGCGACGGCGGTTGGTCTCGGCCATGGCGCGCTCCATGGAGCCGGTGATGCCGTCGGCGTAGAGGATCACCTTGCCGTCCACATTGCGCGCGGCGCGGCCGATGGTTTGTACCAGCGAGGTCTCCGAGCGCAGGAAGCCCTCCTTGTCGGCGTCGAGAATGGCGACCAGCGCGCATTCGGGAATGTCGAGGCCCTCGCGCAAGAGGTTGATGCCGACCAGCACGTCGAAGGCGCCGAGGCGCAGGTCGCGGATGATCTCGATGCGCTCCAGCGTCTCGACGTCCGAGTGCATATAGCGCACGCGGATGCCCTGCTCGTGCATGTACTCGGTGAGGTCCTCGGCCATGCGCTTGGTGAGCGTGGTCACCAGCACGCGATAGCCGGCGGCGACCACCTTGCGGGTCTCGTCGATGAGATCGTCCACCTGGGTCGAGGCCGGGCGTATTTCCACCGGCGGATCGATAAGTCCGGTAGGACGGATCACCTGCTCGGTGAACACGCCGCCGGTCTGCTCCAGCTCCCAGCTGGCCGGCGTGGCCGACACATAGACGCTCTGCGGCCGCATGGCGTCCCACTCCTCGAAGCGCAAGGGCCGGTTGTCCATGCAGGAGGGGAGACGGAAGCCGTATTCGGCGAGCGTCGATTTCCGCCGGTAGTCGCCGCGGAACATGCCGCCGATCTGCGGCACGGTCACGTGGCTCTCGTCCACGAACACCAGCGCGTTGTCGGGCAGATACTCGAACAGCGTCGGCGGCGGCTCGCCGGGCTTGCGGCCGGTGAGATAGCGCGAATAGTTCTCGA
>CAYUTT010000058.1:0-9062 GCA_964447575.1 uncultured Methyloceanibacter sp. | reverse complement strand
TGACACCCTCGTTGCCGACCTTCTGCATCGCCTTGGCGATCATGTCGCCGATTGCCTTCTCGCCGTTGGCGGAGATGGTACCGACCTGGGCGATCTCGGCGGAGCCGCTGACGACTTTCGACTGCTTCTTGATCGCCGCGACGACGTCTATGACGGCCTTGTCGATGCCGCGCTTCAGATCCATCGGGTTCATGCCGGCGGCAACGGCCTTTAGGCCTTCGCGCACGATCGCCTGGGCCAGCACGGTCGCGGTCGTGGTGCCGTCGCCCGCGGTCTCGTTGGTCTTCTGGGCGACCTCTTTCAGCATCTGGGCGCCCATATTCTCGAACCTATCCTCAAGCTCGATCTCCTTGGCGACGGTGACGCCGTCCTTGGTCGAGCGCGGGGCGCCGAACGACTTCTCGATGATGACGTTGCGGCCTTTGGGCCCGAGCGTCACCTTGACTGCGTTGGCCAGCACGTCGACGCCCCTGAGCATGCGCTCGCGGGCCTCGGCGGCGAATTTCACATCTTTGGCTGCCATAGAGTTGCTCTCCGTTGCTTTGCGTTGACACACCCTGATTGAGGGAGGCCACGGCCTCTCCTCGCAGGATGCGTCCGTTGTGGGGGTCTGTCCGGGGTGGCGTTAGCCGAGAATGCCCATGATGTCGGACTCCTTCATGATCAGGAGTTCGTCACCGTCGATCTTGACCTCGGTGCCCGACCACTTGCCGAACAGCACCTTGTCGCCGGCCTTCACACCCATGGGCTGAAGCTTGCCGTCCTCGCCGCGCGAGCCAGGCCCTGCGGCGATCACTTTGCCGGTCTGCGGCTTTTCCGCCGCGGTGTCGGGGATGATGATCCCCCCTTTCGTCTTCTGCTCCTCCTCGAGCCGCTTGACCACGACGCGGTCATGCAGGGGACGGAATTTCATGGATTTCGCTCCTATTCGCTGGAACTCGTGCCTCTGGCACTCCTCTGCGAAGAGTGCCAGCCCGCTTGTACGGGCGCCCCTGGCGCGCGTCAAGGCGGCGAAAAGGCGTCGGTCATCGAGCGGGCTTGGAGCCCGCTTGATGCCGCAACAGGGGTTAGGAATGAGTTACGGCGCGAGCCGCCGGGTGAAGGAGACGACGTAGGCCGGCGAGCGCATCTGAAAGATCTTGTCGTTCGCAGGCCCAGCCACGCCGTCGGCCATGTTGCTCGGCAGGAAGGAGAAGGCGTCGCAAGTGGCCGCAGGCGCCGCAGCCTCGATGGTGATCGTGCCGAGGGGCTTTGTCTCGCGGTTGTCCTCGTCGTCCCACCGCGCCGTGGGGTCGTCCGTGGGATCGCCTTCCCGGCCGAGAACGGCCACGAGATCGAACCTGGCCGGGCCGCCGGCTAGCCGCTCTTTCAGCTCGGCATCGAGGAATTTCACGCCCATAGCCTCGGCCTCCGCGTCGGTGAGGCCGAGCTCGCCCGCTTGCGGGACTGCCTTGAACTTCATCAAGGTTTCCGTGCCCTCCGCGTTGGTCATGGTGAAGGCGTGCACGCCGAAATAGTTCACGCCGGCGCAGCTTGCCGGCACCGGCCGCGTGCCGAGCCATGCGCCCTGGTTCTTCGATTCCGGGTGGGCGGCGAAATAGGCCTGAACCTTCTCCTGATCCCCGCTCGCAAGCGCCGTCAGCAGGTCGAAGAAATCTTTCGGCGTCTTCGCCAGGAACACGGGTGCCGAGATCATCACGAGGTCCGTGCTTGCGCCGTCGCCGAGGTCGAAGCGGAGCGCGAGCCCCCGAGCGTTCGACTTGGCGTTGTCGGGCGCTTCCGGATTGCCCCCGCCCATGGAAAACCGGCCGGTCACGGGCACGGTCTTGGCGAAGTGCGGCGCCTTGGACAAGGACGGCGCGGCCGGGTCGGGCGTGAATGAGCCCGTCACGCAGTATCCCTTGGCATGGCCCGCCCGCGTCTGTGGGTGTTTGCCGAACACCCCGTTCAGGGCGTCGACCATGTCGGCGGGGGTCGGCTCCGCTGCCTTCGCAGGCGAGAAGGAACCGGAAAGAAGGATGGTAGCAACAAGGATGACGCGGATCTGCAGACGGCTTGCCATGGTTCGGAACTCCCAGCTTCGAAGCTGGAAAGTCTAGTCCAGGATCGCTGTCACAAACGACACGGTTTGCTGATCGCAGTGTGCCACGCCGCCGCATTTGCGCCCGGGAACTCCCGGTAGTTCATTCCGGACATTGCGCCACTCGCGGGGGCCGCTAAGGTCGATCTGGATCAGCCCGCCCGCCCATTGCTCCGATCGGAAGACCAGAAAATGCCGCCTCTCGACGCCCCGACCGCTTCCGCTCTGCACGCCGGCGACCTCGACGCCTATTGGTTGCCCTTCACGGCCAACCGTGCCTTTAAGCGCCGCCCGCGGCTGGTCGACCGCGCCGAGGGGATGCACTACTACACGGCGGATGGCCGCAAGCTGCTCGACGCCATGTCGGGCCTGTGGTGCTGCAACGCCGGCCATTGCCGCAAGCCGATCGTTGAGGCCATCGCCCGCCAAGCGGCCCGGCTCGACTACGCGCCCGCTTTTCAACTTGGGCACGCGCCCGCCTTCGCGCTCGCCACGCGTCTCGGCGCGCTGGCGCCTGCCGGTCTCGATCGCGTGTTCTTCGGCAATTCCGGCTCGGAGGCGGTCGATACGGCGCTCAAGCTCGCGCTCGCCTATCACAAGCTCTCGGGCGCCAGCACCCGCACGCGCTTCATCGGCCGGGAGCGCGCCTATCACGGCTCCTGCTTCGGCGGCACTTCGGTCGGCGGCATTCCCGCGAATCGCAACCTGTTCGAGCCGCTGCTCGATGTCGACCGGCTCCCGACCGCAGACTTGCGTCAGCGCCGGGCCTTTATGCGCGGCGAGCCGGTAAGCGGCGCCGACCGCGCCGACGACCTGTCCTGCCTCGTTGCGCTCGACGGCGCCGCCACGATTGCCGCCGTCGTCGTCGAGCCGATGCTGGGCTCGGCCGGCGTGTTCGCAAGCCCGGAGGGGTACCTCAAGCGTTTGCGCGAGCTGACCCGGGCCCACGGCATCCTTCTCATCTTCGACGAGGTGATCACCGGCTTCGGCCGGCTCGGCCATGCCTTCGCGGCGGAGCGTTACGGCGTGGTGCCGGACATGATTTGCTTTGCCAAGGGTGTGACCAACGGTGCGGCACCGTTGAGCGGCGTGCTGGTGCGGCGCGACATCCACGATGCTTTCATGCAAGGGCCGGAGCACGTGCCCGAGCTTGCCCACGGCTACACCTATTCGGGGCACCCACTCGGCGTCGCCGCCGCCAATGCCGCCCTCGATGTCTATGCCGGAGAGGGGTTGTTCGAACGGGCGCAGGCGCTCGAGCCGCTTTTCGCCGACGCGGTTCATGGGCTGAAGGATGCACCGCATGTCGTCGGCATCCGCACCATCGGGCTTGCCGCCGGCATCGATCTCGCGCCGGTCGACGGCGCGCCGGGCTTGCGCGGCATGCGCGTGTTCGATGCTGCCTTCTTCGAGGAGGATCTGGTCATGCGCGCCGTCGGCGATACGCTCGTGCTGGCCCCAGCTCTCATCGCAACGGAGGACGATTTCGCCCTGATTGCCGCTAAATTGGCGCGCATTCTCGCCCGGATTCGCTAAGGGTGCTCCGCGGCTTGGCTGTGCCCCGTTGGGCTGCTATCACAAGGCGCGGCGGCCAGTTTCATATTGCTTTGCAGCAAGCAGTCGCTCATGATTCCGTGCGAGGGGGTGGCGCGAGCATGCAAGACAGCCTCACCATGTCTCAAAGGCAGAGCGCCGCCTCAGGAGGCTCGCCATGCTTGATGTGATCGTGTTGATGGCCATGGCCGTCACGGCGGCCGCGTTTGCCGCGGGCCTGACGCTCCAAGCCGGTCTCCCATTGTTGCCCGTTCTCATCGCGACCGCCGCCCTGTTCTTGGCCATGGCGTCGTCCTTTCTCATGCTCGGGCGGTCCAGGCGCGGCGCTGCCGGGGGCGACCGCGTTGGCGAACTCGAGGAAGCGCTCGAGATCATCGATACCGATCTGCAGCGCATCGACCGGGTTGAGGACGAGATTGCCCGTCTCGATCTGCTGTCCGAACGCGTCGAACGGCTCGACCAGGCTTTTGGCGGTGCCGGACCCTCATTGTCCGGAGGACAGGCTGAGTCCGGAGATCTCACCGCCGAGTTCCACAACGTCTATGCACGGATCGAGGGCTTGCGCGCCGAGGTCGAGACGGAGAACCGCAGCCAGCGCGAAAGGATCGCAAACGATCTCGGCGTGCTGGAAGGCTTGATCAAGCGCCTTTCGAGCGAGCTCGCCCCTGAAGGGGCAGAGCCCCTACTGCCGCGTACGGTGGTGTCCGCTCCGTCCATTGTCGCGGTCGACGATGAGATCGCCATCGCGGTGGAAGAGGTATCGGAGCCGGAGCCGGAGGAGAAATCTGAGCAGGAGCCGCTCTTCGAGGCGTTCCTGGAGACCGAGCCGGAGGAGAAATCCGAGCAGGAGCCTCTCTCCGAGGCCCTCCTGGAAACCGAGTCAGAGGCTGGGAGCCTCGAAGAATCGAAGACCGGGGACGACGAGTTTGAGATCGCAGGCGAGACGCTCGCCGCCGCGACGGATGAAGAGGAGACCGCTCCTGCCGAGCCTCCGGCGAGCCCCGCCGCAGCGTTCGTCGATGACGACGATGAAGCAGCCGACGATCGCATGCTCGGCGTCATTCGCGAGGGGATCGAGAGCGGCCGCGTCGATCTCTATCTTCAGCCGACGGTTACCTTGCCCGAGCGCAAGGTCCGCTATTTCGAGGCGCTCACGCGTATCCGCAAGGCAGATGACGAATTGGTGGTCCCCGGCGACTACATGCCCGTCGCCAAGCGTTTCGCCCTCATGCCGCTGATCGACAACGTCCTGCTGGTGCGGAGTGTGCAGGTCTTGCGGCGGCTCGGCCCTGACACGCACATCAAGGGCGTCTTCTGCAACGTTTCCATGCATTCCTTGCTCGATCCCGACTACTTCCCCGAGCTGATCGAGTTCATGGAGGAGAACAGCAGCCTGAGCGAGAATCTGGTGTTCGAGATCAGCCATCCGGAGATGCTTGGTCTGACAGAATCCGAGCTGGGCTGCATCGATACGCTGGGGGCCCTCGGCTACGGTTTCTGCCTCGACAACATGTCCGATCTCGAGGCCGACTTCGCCGGCCTGAGCGACCGCTATTTCCGCCACGTCAAGGTAAGCGCCGCGAATTTCCTTGGAGGTCCGGGACGGAAGGCTGCGGAGCTAAAGCGCCACCTGGATGGGCTTGGCATGCAGCTGATCATCGAGAAGGTCGAGAACGAGACCGACGTGGCGGAACTGCTCGATCATGGCATCGAACTGGCCCAGGGCTTTCTGTTCGGCGCCCCACGGCCGATGAACGCGGCGCTGTCCGTTCAACTCGAAGGCGCCGGCGCGTCCTGATCTGGCGCGCTGACGCGTCCTCCATGGGGGGACGCGTCGAGATTGCCGGAATAGGAGCTATTCCTCGCCGGGTCCGATCTTGTCGATCATCTCGTCTTCGATGTCGCCGGCGTCTTCACCTTCCTCGGGCGGCATCATCCAATCGTGGGGCGTCTCGCCTTCGCCCGCGCCAGGCGGGACCTCGTCCGGACGGAGGTCTTCCTCGACGGCAAGGTCCTCTTCGTCCATGACCGGCACGACGAGAGAAGGGGCCGCATCCAGTGCCAGCGGTGCGAGCGCCCTTGCCGGTCCGGCAAAAGCAATAAAGCCAAGGGCGACGCACGCGCCCGCGATACCCGAATTCAAAATGAGCCGATGCATTTCGATCTCCATCGCCGGGGCGCGAGGCATGATGCCTCTGGCCCGATTCGACACGGGGCGCATGATATCACAGGGCCGAGTTCCCAAAGCCATGACCGCGTGCGACGGGACGGTGCCTTGACCCCCATCGCCCAAGCCTCTAACCGAGCCCCCATGACCGTCTCGGCTCCCACCATCCCCGTCGTGGATTCGCTGAAGGATCTCGGCTCCCGCTATCGCGCCTGGCTCGTCGACATTTGGGGGGTCATGCACAACGGGCGAGACGCTTTTCCCAAGGCCTCCGCCGCGACACGCGCCTTCCGCGAGGCGGGCGGCATCGTCGTGCTGCTGTCGAACTCGCCGCGGCCGAGTGCCGCCGTGCAGGAACAGCTCCGCCATTTTGGTGTCCCGGACGAAGCCTACGATGCCACGGTCACCTCTGGCGACCTTACCCGCCATGAGCTCGGCAAGCACGAGGGGGCGCGCGTGTTTCACCTCGGCCCGGAGCGCGACCGGCCGATCTTCGCCGGCCTCGACGTAAAACTCGCAACTGCTGAAGAGGCCGAGCTCGTGGTCTGCTCGGGTCTCGTTGACGACGACACCGAGACGCCCGATGACTACACGGACATGCTGCGTGGCATGGCCGCGCGCGGTCTCCCCATGATTTGCGCCAATCCCGATCACTTGGTCGAACGCGGACACCAGCTCATCTACTGCGCCGGCGCGCTTGCCGCCGTGTACGAGGAATTCGGAGGCAAGGTTGTGTACGCGGGCAAGCCCCATATGCCGGTCTACGAGCTCGCCCTGGAGACCATCGCCCGGTTCGTGGGCAGGCCGGTTGCCAAGGGCGAGGTCCTCGCTGTCGGCGATGGCGTGAAGACGGATATCGCCGGCGCCGCCGATTTCGGCATCGATGCGGTGTTCGTGGCGAGCGGGCTGCACGCGCCGGGAGAGGGTGGGGAGGCGCTCGATGCACCCCATCTCGCCGAACTGTTCGCGCGCGACACGAAGCGGCCGATCGCCGCCATGCGCGCGCTTGCCTGGTAGACGCTAGCTCTTCTTCGCGAACAACGCGTCGATCCGCGCCTGATCCGCGTTCCCGCCGGAAAGAGAGGGACCTTCGAGCCGCAGGCCGGACGGATTGGCCATCGGCTGGGGCTCGTCACCCGAGATTCGCCTGGCGATGACGCCATCGAGCGTCTCGGTGATCTTGGTGACTCGCTGGCCGACGAGGTCGTGGAAGCCGCACGCCGTCATGATCGACAGGATGGCTTCCTCGGCCTTCTCTGCCTCTTCCTTGTCGGCGAGGGCGAGCAATCCTTCCGCCGAGTCGAGGATGCGCGCTGCGGCGTCCTCCGCGGTGCTACGGATGGCGGCCAGCTCGCGCAGCGTATTCACGAGAGCGGTGATGTCCGCCGTCACGGAATGGGTGTCGCAACTACACTTGGCCTTGGCACGGGCAGGCGGTAGCTTGCGCCGTCCCTTCGTGCCCCCCATTTCGACCATGAAGCGCCCTTTGTTGAAAATACTTTGGAAAAGAGTCTGACCCGCGCCTCGCTTACGATGGCTCGCCGAAGATGGCGTCGATCTTGGATTTCAGCGTTGCGGCGTTGAACGGCTTGACGATGTAGTTGTTCACGCCGGCCTTCTTGGCGGCGATCACGTTGTCGGTCTTGGTCTCGGCGGTGACCATGATGAAGGGTGTGCGCGACAGGTGGTCGTCGGCGCGCACCTCGCGCAGCAGCTCGTAGCCCGTCATCGGCTCCATGTTCCAGTCGGAAATCACGAGACCATAGTCTTTCTGGCGCATCATGTTCAGTGCGGCGGTGCCGTCGCTCGCTTCGTCCACATTGACGAAGCCGAGCTGCTTCAAGAGATTGCGAATGATCCGGATCATCGTCTTGTAGTCGTCAACGACGAGCACCGGCATGCTGGGGTCGAGCGCCATCTTCTTCCTCCACTCCTCACGAGCCTTTGGCTTGATGCTTGGACATCGCTCAAGTCTTTGATCGCCAAAGGACACCCCGCTCCGGACCTGTCCTGGAGCGGGTGGAAAGTCACCGCGAAACCTTAACGAGTGGCCGTGAATGGACGGTTAAGCGGCGAAATTCCGAGTTTCACTTAGGCTTTGGGTGCGGCGCGTCGCTTATTGCGGTGCAGCAATCGCTTCGCTATTTTGCGCCCTCGCTGAAATCAGAGCAGGGAAAGTCACAATGAGCATCGCGAATGGCAGTTCTAGCCTCGGCCACGGCTACTATCTGGAGGATCTGTCCCAAGGCATGGAGGCGAGCGTTTCCAAGACCATCACGGACGCAGACGTGACGGCCTTTGCCGAGCTTTCGGGCGACGTGAACCCTGTGCATCTGGATGACGCATTCGCCGCGGACACGATCTTCAAGAAGCGGATCGCTCACGGTTTCCTCACGGGCGCCCTGTTCTCCACCGTCCTCGGCACCAAGCTGCCCGGCCCCGGTTGCATCTATCTCTCTCAAGGGCTCAAGTTTCGCGCCCCCGTCTATATCGGCGACGAGGTGGTGGCGACCTGCAAGGTCACCGGCGTCGATGCCGAGAAGGCCCGGGTCACGCTCGCTTGCGACTGTTCGGTCAATGGCAAGACTGTACTCGAGGGCGAGGCTGTGATGATGGTCGACCGCCGCGCGCCGCGCCAATAGGCGCGCGCAAGACCGAAGGACTGCCGATGGACATCATCCGCTCCTGGCGGGACACACCGCCGGACCTCAAGGGCGCGGTCCTTGCCATCGGCAATTTCGATGGTGTCCATCGGGGACATCAGGCGGTGTTGAACGAGGCGAGGCGCATTGCGGCGGTGGAGGGCCGCCGCGCCGGCGCGGTCGTGTTCGAGCCGCATCCGCGTGAGTTCTTCGCTCCCGACCAGCCCTTTTTCCGCCTGACGCCGCTGCCGGTGAAGCTCGAGCTGATCGAGGCGCTGGGCCTCGATCAGACTTTCGTCCTCACCTTCGATACGGCGCTTTCGTCACTCTCGGCGGACGCCTTCGCCACCGAGGTGGTGGCCGGAAGCTTCGGCGCGAGCCATGTGGTGGTGGGCTACGACTTCACCTATGGCAAGGGCCGTACCGGCTCCGTGGATCATTTGAGGGGGCTCGGCAAGACGCACGGGTTCGGGGTCGACGTGGTACCCCGGGTCACGCTCGATCACGGCGTCACCTTCTCGTCGAGCACGATCCGCGAGCATCTGCGGCGTGGCGAGGTGCGCGCGGCGGCTGAGCAACTCGGCTATTGGTGGCGGGCGCGCGGGCGCGTCGGTAGGGG
>CAYUTT010000057.1:2846-9185 GCA_964447575.1 uncultured Methyloceanibacter sp. | reverse complement strand
GGTTTCCACCTTGCAATGCCTCTTTTCTTATCGGTACCATGCGCTCCATCGCTCGGTTGGCCGCTCCGGAACCCGCCGCGGAGGGCCTTTTCGGGCTTCGACGCAACGCAACGACCGGCGAAAGGTCCCGTAATGCTCACAAATTGGACCTCGAAGCTCCTGCCCTGCCTCGTTCTCGCCTCGGCGCTCGCCCTGGGCAACGGTCTCGCCCTGCCGCCCACCGCCACCGCGGCCGACAAGAGCCACCCCTCGAAGGAGCGCGAAGGCGGCGTGCGGCTCCAGTTCCAGCAATCCCCAGAAATGCTGCCGGTCGACATCGGCTACTTGCGGGAGGACGTACCGCATCCGCAACCCGCCTCGCGACTCGACGTCGAACCCGAGAATGCCGGGATCGCCGGTGCGCTGATGGGCGTGGAGGAGAACAACGCCGGCGGCCGCCTTATGGGCCACCACTACGCGCTCGATACCGAGACGGCCTCGTCGCCGGAGGATGCCGTCGCCGCGCTCGAGAAGCTCTACGAGTCGCGGCACAACTACATCATCGTCGACGCCTCGGCCCCCACGCTTCTCAAGCTGTCCGACTGGGCGAAGGACAAGAACATTCTCCTGTTCAACGTCCGCGCCACCGATGTATCGCTGCGGCAGGAAGATTGCCGCGCCAACGTGCTGCACATCGTGCCGGATCGTTACATGCTCGCCGACGCGCTGGCGCAGTACCTGATCACCATGCGCTGGAAGAATTGGCTGCTCGTGCACGGCTCCGCGCCTGCCGACCTTGCTTATGCGGCCGCGGTCAAGCGCGCCGCCAAGCGCTTCGGCGCCAGCATCGTCGACGTGCGGGAATATGACGACATCTCAGGCGGCCGGCGCGACGATGTCGGCGTGATCCCGCCCGCCGAGCCGCGCAAGGAAGCGAGTGCCGAGAACGGCATGGTCCCGAACCCGAGCTACGAAATCATCCTCGTCGCCGATGAGCATCAGGTCTTCGGCCCACTCATTCCCTATCGCGGCGGCGGCGATCCGCGCCCGGTCGCCGGCACGACGGGACTCATCGCCACGACCTGGAGCCCGGGCCATGAGAAATGGGGCGCGACCCAGGCCAACAACAATTTCGAGAAGGACTTCAAGCGGCTGAAATTGCCGATCGACCATCAGGCTTATATCGCCGCACGCGCCATCGGCGAGGCGGTCACGCGCAATCCGCAGAACGACTTCAAGACTGTATCGGACTTCCTCCACGGCCCGGATCTCCAGCTTGCGCCGTTCAAGGGCATCAAGCAGCAGTTCCGCCCCTGGGACGGTCAGTTCCGCCAGCCAATCCTGATTGCCACCGAGAAGGTTCCCGTCGCTGTTTCGCCGCAGCACGGCTTCCCCCATGCGAGCAACCCGGAGATCGAGGTGGACACGCTCGGCATCGACGAGCCTGAAAGCATCTGCAAGATGTAGCTCAGCGGTCGGCCTTGGAGGCGGCGAGGATTTCGCCCTCTCGATTGAGCAGCGGTACGTTGTAGCCTCGCAAGATCACGTTGATGTCGTTCTGGTTCTCGGTCAGCGCCTTGTTGATCTCGAACTTGAAGCTTGGCTCGTTCGGCCTCACGCCGAGAGTGATACCGAGAATGGTGTTCGGGCCCGCCGTCTCCTTGACGAGCGGCACGACGGTAAGCGGCACGTCGGCGCGCTGCGCATAGTAGCCGCCGACCGGTCCCCACAAGAGCCCGGCATCGAGCTCGCCTGAGGCGATTTCCTCGATCATTGCCACTGCTGCGGCCGACTGGCTCCGCCCAGCCTCAGTCTCGAAAGGCTTGGCATTTGAAATGAGCCCATGCATGGCCAGAATGCTCGCCGGCGGCGTTCTCGCGAACAGTCCGATGCGCTTCTTCTTCAACCGCGGATCCGACAGCGTCTCGACGCCCTTGAGGCTTTCGTCGTCGGCCCGGGTAATGAGCACATAGGATGTATGGTAATAGGGATTGGTATCTTCGATCAGCCCGGTCCCTTGCGCATATCCCATGACGAGATCGCAAGCGCCCTTGCCCACCGAATGTGGCAGATAGCCCATCGACTCGGTGACCCAGGCATATTCGAGCTTGCTCCCTAGCCGCTCCGCGATCAGCTCAGCGAGCTTGTTCTCGAATCCCTCCCCCTCGGCGTTGGAGAACGGCATGTTGTCCGGATCGGCGCAAACGCGAAGCACCGGCTCGGCTTGCAGCGAGCCGGCTGCCGCGACGCTCAGCACAGCCACCGCGGCGAATGCGGACACCACGAGTCCAATCCGCCGGGCGCTCGCCGTCACCCGGCGCATGATCGATACGCCACCTGTCAAGGCCGCCTCTTCGTCATCTCGGAACCGGCACCATAGCACGGAAGGCATCGCCGCCCGCGCCAAGGCTGCAAATACCCGAGGGATATGGAGATTTGCAGGCGGCCCTGCCAGCCCCTATTCGGCGGCGGCGCAGCCCAAGATCGCCTCGACCCGCTCAATCCCAGTGGGGTAGTGGGCGCCGGTCGGCCTCGTTCCGAACGAAGCCATGGCACGCCGGCCCGCTTCGATGCCGTCGAAGTCTTGCCGCTCCCGCAACAGCTTGACGGCGCAGCAATCGGCTTCGAGCTCGAGGCGCTTCAACTCGGGCGCGATATAGAAGAATGGCTGCGGACCGACATGGCCCAGCCCCTTCCTGACATTCGCCACATGGCCGAGCGTGTGATGGCAGCACTCATGGGCCATCAGGAACTTGCCGTAGGCCGGCTGCTCGCGGAGCGTCAGCGAGTTGACCACGATCACCGGCCGCCCTTGGCGATCCGTCATCGACGATGCCTGCTCTGCCACGTTGCCGAGCCTATAGGTCTTGATCGGGCAGTAGGGATTCTCGACTTCGGGCAACCAGCGTCCGTCTTGCGCGTTGCCGGAAACCAGCCCGAGCCCCGCGATAGCGGCTGCGAAGGTAAGGATCGGAAGACGCAAATCGAGCCCTCCAAACCAAGCCTCTCTCTGCGGTTTCCGGGTCGTGTCCATAGCTGCGCATAATATGCCTCAAACCGGCGAGGCCGGGAATAAACACTGTGTTATCTAGGGGTTCCGCGCGGCCACATTGACGAAGCCCGCTGCGCCCCCACATGACCGGCACCGCAAAAAGGCTGCACATACCCTCGACACCCATTGGAGGTTCCCATGCTGAAGCAGCTTACCGTCCCGGTCCTTGGTCTTGCCGTTTTGGCCTTTGCCGCCGTCCCTGCCACGGCCGGAAAAGGCGGCGTCTATGTCGGCAAGGTTCCCCCAGGCCAGGTCTATCTGTCCGAACCCCAGGAGCCGAAGAAGGTCGTGAAGTCGAAGTCCAAGAAGTCCCAGCAAAAGAAGAAATTCGACCCCAAGCTCGATTTCGAGACCGAGGCGGTGTGGCGCAATCTGCGGCCCGAATGGTTCGATTAAGCAACGCTCTCGGCCTGCCAGAACACCCCCAAAACCGAATATGGAAAGGGAACCGGCTTTGAAGCCGGTTCCTTTTTTGCCTGATCTGTTGTGGCGGCCGATCCGCCCCCAGGCCGCAAGCCTAGGGCAAGTTGCCACTGGAGCAGGCTAGCCGCAGCAGCTAGGGTCACCCCCGCCTCGGCCCTTGGGCCGGCCAAGATTGGCGAAGAAAAGCAACGGGATGGGTCCACGTCTTCTCTATGCCCTCCTTGTGGGCACGGTCATCGTCGCATCCCTGGCCTTGCGGGTTTGGGACCCGAGCCCGGTCGCTCGGCTGCGGGCCCTCGTCTTCGACGCCTATCAGCGGGTAGACCCACGCGCCTTCGATCCATCTCTGCCCGTGCGCATCGTCGACATCGATGAGGACTCGCTTCAGAAGCTCGGCCAGTGGCCCTGGCCTCGGACCCTGCTGGCGGAACTCGTCGACACGCTCAACCGGCAAGGCGCCGCCGCCATCGCCTTCGATATGGTCTTCCCGGAGCCCGATCGCATGTCGCCGGCCAACGCCGTGCGCTATTGGCCCCCCTCCTCGGCGCTGGAAACCCTGAAGTCCGAAGTCGACAAGCTTCCCTCCAACGATCAAGTGCTTGCCGAAGCCATCGGCGAGGCGCCCGTCGTACTCGGCTTCATCGCCTCGCCCCAGGCCGACACCGTGCCTGAAACCAAGGCCGGGTTTTCCTTTGGCGGCGACGATCCGCGCCTCTTCGCGCCCTATTACCCCGGCGCGGCGGCGAGCCTCAAAGTCCTCCAGGATCCCGCGCAAGGCGCCGGCGCACTGAACTGGATTCCCGAATTCGATCAGATCATCCGTCGCATGCCCATGGTGGTGCGTATCGGCGATACGCTCTACCCCTCGCTCGTCGCCGACGTGCTGCGCTTGGCGCAAGGCGCATCCACCTATGTCGTCACCTCCTCGGGCGCGAGCAGCGAGAAGGCATTCGGCGAGAAGACCGGCATCGTCAGGGTCCGCGTCGGGGACTTCCAGATTCCCACCGAAGCCAACGGGCAGATGTGGGTTCGCTTCACGCCCCAATCGCAAGACCGCTACCTGCCGGCGTGGAAAGTGCTCAACGGAGAGATCGGCCAAGACGAGATCGAAGGCCGCATCCTTCTCATCGGGACGAGCGCGGCCGGCCTTCTCGATCTCAGAGCCACACCGCTGGAACCATCCGTGCCCGGCGTCGAGCTTCACGCGCAAGCCATCGAGCAGATCCTCCAAGGCGCCTTCCTGCTCAGGCCGGACTTCGCCACGCCCGCCGAGCTGCTCTATATCCTCGTGCTTGGTCTCCTCATCGCCGTTCTCATTTATCGTGCCGGCGCCCTGGGAAGCGCCGTGCTCGGCGCCGTGGCCGTCGCAGGCGTCATCGGCCTCTCCTGGTACGCCTTCCACTCCTGGGGCTGGCTCGTCGACCCCGTCTATCCGGCAATCGCGCTGACCGCGATCTATCTCGCCGGCACGTCCTTCGTCTTCCTGCGCACCGAGCGCGAACGCAACCGCGTGCGGAACGCTTTCTCCCACTACATGGCGCCCGCGCTCGTCGAGCGGCTGGCCGACGAGCCCGGCAGGCTCAAGCTCGGCGGCGAGACCCGAGACATGACGCTTCTCTTCAGCGACGTGCGGGGTTTCACCACCATCTCGGAAGGGCTCGACGCGGAAGAGCTCACACGCTTCCTCAACAGCCTGTTCACACCGCTCAGCAACATTATCCTCGACGAGCATGGCACCATCGATAAATTCATGGGCGATGCACTGATGGCGTTTTGGAACGCGCCGCTCGACGATGCGAACCACCCGAGCAATGCCTGCCGTGCGGCACTGCGCATCATGGAGGAGATGGAGACGTTGAACGCACGCTGGCGCGAGGAAGCGGCGAGCAAGGACAGGCCATTCAGGGAGGTCAAAATCGGTATCGGTCTCAACACCGGCGTGTGCTGCGTCGGCAATCTGGGCTCGGAGACCCGCTTCGACTACTCGGTGATCGGCGACAACGTGAACGTGGCGTCGCGCCTCGAAGGCCAATCCAAGACTTACGACCTCATAACAATCGTCGGTGAGGAGACCGTCACGCGCGCGCCGGAATTCGCCTTCCTCGAAATCGATCTCCTCAAGGTGAAGGGCAAGACCGCCGCCACGCGTGTCTTCTCCCTCCTCGGCAACGCCGGGCTGAAGGAGAGCCGGCCCTTCATCGACCTGACCGAAAGGCACGAGGCCTTCCTCGCCCGCTACCGGGCCAAGGATTGGGACGCCGCAGAGGCCTTGAGCCACGAATGCGAGAGGCTGAACGGAGCCCAGCTGACACGGCTCTATGCGCTTTACCGCGAACGGATCGCGGCCTTTCGCGACACCCCTCCTCCGCCCGATTGGGACGGCACGGCCGAGGCCTTGTCGAAATAGCGCCGATGCCGGAACTCGCGATCCTCATCCTCGCCGCCATCGGCGTTCTCATGCTGAAGCACACGGCGGCCGACTTTTTCCTGCAAACGCCCTACCAGTATTGCAACAAGGGGACCTACGGCCATCCCGGCGGACTGTTGCACGCAGGCATCCACGTCGCTCTGACCCCGCTCGTCTATCTTATCATTGCGCCCGCCTCGCTCCTGCTCGCAGCTGCAATCGCGCTGGGCGAGTTCGTCCTGCACTACCACATCGACTGGGCCAAGGAGCAGATCACGCGGCGCAACGCCTTCACGACACAGACGTCAGGGTTCTGGCATGCCCTCGGCGTGGACCAGCTCCTGCACGGGCTGACCTATCTCGCCATCGTCGCCGCGCTTGTCTGGGCCGCAACCTGACCTTTAGTCTCGTCATGCCCGGGCTTGACCCGGGCATCCACGAAGCCCCGATACCAGCTCTAAAGACGTGGATGGCCGGG
>CAYUTT010000057.1:0-2836 GCA_964447575.1 uncultured Methyloceanibacter sp. | reverse complement strand
GCTCTATCGCGAAAGCGTTGGTTACTGGATTGCCCGGTCAAGCCGGGCAATGACACGCGTATTCGGTGAGGAAGGAACCCACTAAAGCAGGGCGGAGATCTCGCGATTGGCGAATTCCAGCCGGTCGGACAACAGCCGGATGATGAGCTTGTGCAGCGCGGCGGCCGCGGCCGGGTCTTCCTCCTGCATCGTGTCGAAGGCCTCGCGCGTGAGCCGGTAAACCACCGTCGGATCCTCGGCGACCACGTTTGCCGTGCGGGGCACATGACGGTAGAAGCCCATCTCGCCCACGACGGTATGGCCGATCATGCGCCTGAGCCGGATGTTGCGCCCATGCTCGTCGACGATGGTGACGGCGACGCAGCCGGAGGCCTGGAACACGACCGAATTCGACGGTTCGCCTTGCTTGAACAACAGCTCGTCCTTGCTGAGCTCCTGGCGTTGCATATAGGCCTCGATGCGCGCGAAATCGATCTCGCCGCCGAACTCTCTCTGCAGCCAGCTCTCGAAGCTGTGCGTCGAGGCGTCGCCGACTTCGTGATAGAGGAGCACCATGTCCTCGCACCACTCGATCGCCTCGTTGCGGGTGCCGAAGATCTGATGTGGCTTCGAGCTGCCGAAGAATCCCGCCTTCTCGAAGCTCGCCCGCATGCCTTCGTTCAAGCCCGAGAAGGCCAGCGTCACGTCATGCTCCTCGCAGTAGTTGCGCAGCTTGACCAGGCTCAAAACCGCCGAGGAATCGAATCCGGGAACGCCGCCGAAATCGAGCACGACATAGCCCACCGGCTTGTCTTTCTGCTCCTCGATGACCCGCTTGATGCGTTCGAACAGCCCGTTTGATGAGCCGAAGAAGATGAAGCCAGAGAGCCAGAACACGTGCACGCGCTTGCCCTCTTCGTGCAGCAAGCGCGACTGCTCGGGCGACCGCTCCACATTGCTCGAGAACTCGTAACGCGTGAGATGGCGCCTGACGACGCCGATGCGGCTGTAGTTCATCGCGAACATGAGGCAGGCGCCGATCACGCCGATCACCACGCCCGTGAAATACCCGAAATTGATGATGACCAAGGTCATCACGCCGGTCAGCGCCCACTCGGTCCAGGTGCTCTCGGCCGGGGTGTCCAGCAGCTCGACGATGATCACCGCGCCGAGATAGGCCAGCATGCCGCCGAGGATGGCTTTCGGCACGACGCTGCCGATATCGGTGCCGGAGAAAAGGACAATGGCGCAGACAACGCCGACAATGGCGCCGGCCCAACGTGTCGTCGCCCCCGACTCGTCGAGCAGGATGGAGCCATTCATCGACAGGGAGCCGCCAAATCCGCCCAGAACCGAAGAAATCAAATTGGCCAGGCCGTTGGAGCGGAACTCCTGGTCGAGGTCGCCGCCCTTCTGCCGTGCCACTTCGAGGCTCGACACATCGAGCAGAAGCGCGATCGCCATCACGCCGCAAAAGGACCCGATCTCGGCCGCGCTCATCGCGATGACACCCCAATCGATCTCGGTGCCGAAGATGACGCCGAGCGGCCACCACAGCGACAACTCGCCGAGGCTCGGCAGGAACCATGCGTTGCGGACTGCCTCATCCCCGACCGCGAAGAACAAGGTCAGATTGAGCACGGCAAGGAAGCCGAAGAACGCGAGCGGCAAGGCCAGATAAGCCGGCACGAAGCGGGCCACGACCGGAATCGCGACGGCAAAGAGTGCGCCGATCACGATCTGGGGCGCATAGAGCGAGGAATAGAGCGGCTCCCAGCTCGACGGGGAGAGCGAGAGATCGGTCTGGGTTATCACCTCGATGCCGCCCAAGATGAGAAGGATGCCCGAGGCGACGAGAAACCCGCCAATCACCGGATAGGGGATAAAACGCAGCCACTGTCCGAGCTTCAGGGCACCGACGCCGTAAAGCAGAACGCCCGTGAGCAGCGTGCTGACCGAAAGCGCCACCAGCACGTTCAAGGCGATCTGCTCGTGGCTTGCGCCCTTGGAGGCAAGCGCGGCGGCGATGGACGCCGCGAGCACGCTCATCACCGCCACCGCCGGAGAGTCCGGACCGCCGATGGTAGGCGAAAAGGTCGAGGTCACCGCGATCACAATGCAGGTGACCACGGTTCCCATGATCAACCCGGCGAGACCGAGCGAGAAACCGCTGGCGAGGTCGCCTGTGAAGATGAGCGCCGCGAAGGAGATGCAGTAAGCGATCTGCACGACCGCCGAGATGACGCCGGCGACGGCATCGCGCCCGAGCCTCGGCACATCGACGTTACGCGGGCGCCGGAGCGCCAAGTTTTCAAGCGATAGCAAGGCGGTTACGCCGGGAAGCTAAGGGATGGGCCGTTGGGCCAATCTTGGCCGGGGCCTGGAACAATGCAAGGCAAAAGTGGCGGATTGCAGATGTTCGACGCCGCGGCACGTCAGCCGCGAGGGGAGGATCGCCGGAGGCGCTCGGCAAGCGTGCGCATGACGGCGATAGCGAAGAACGGCGTCTCATGCACCAAGAACAGGAAGCTCTTCTCGTTGATGGGCGCGAGCTCGGCGTCCGTCTTGGCGCGCGCCGTGGCGCTACGCGGTGACCCGTCGATCAGCGCCATTTCCCCGAAAATACCGCCGCCCGAAAGCGTCTCGATGGTCTTGCCGTCCCGCTCGATCTCGACCTCGCCCGAGCGGACGACATACATGTGATCGCCCTTGTCCCCTTCGGCAAAGATCACCTCGCCGCGCGAGAACGTGGCAAGCGGGAAGCCCGCATTGGCAAGCAGGTTGAGATCGATCCCAGGGGCGGTCATTCGCCGTCGGTCCTCCGGCCGTCAGTCCGGCATGAGGACGGATGTTATCC
>CAYUTT010000056.1:5733-9259 GCA_964447575.1 uncultured Methyloceanibacter sp. | reverse complement strand
TCGACCTTCACGGCAAGCTGATAGCCGCCGTTGCGGACCGTCTTGAACAGTTGAGGATCGTGGCTCGCGCCGAGCTTGCGGCGCAGCCGGCTGACCAGCACGTCGATGGAACGGTCGAAGCCGTCGCCTTCACGCCCGCGGGTGAGGTCGAGCAGCTGGTCGCGCGACAGTACGCGGCCTGGCCGGTCGAGAAACGTCTTCAGCAGGTCGAACTCCGCACCCGTCAGCTCGACATCCTCGCCACCGGCGGTCGTCACGCGCCGCGTGTGGGGATCCGCGGTGAAACCCTCGAAATGGTAGACCTTCACTTCGCTCGGCGCCGGCAGCGCCTCGGCGCGACGCCGCAATACCGCACGCACCCGCGCGATCAGCTCGCGCGGGTTGAACGGCTTGCCGAGATAGTCGTCGGCGCCGATCTCCAGCCCGATGATGCGGTCCACGTCTTCCTTCAGAGCAGTGAGCAGGATGATAGGCACGTTGTTGCGTTGCGCCCGCAAGTCGCGGCAGGCGTCGAGGCCAGAACCGTCCGGCAGCATCACGTCGAGCACGATCAGGTCAACCTGATGGGTCACCAGCTGCTCGCGCAGCTCCTGGCAGTTCGCGGCGAGCAGCACCCGGAACCCCTGGCTCTCGACATAGCGTGCGAGCAGCTTGCGGATTTCCGGATCGTCGTCGACGACGAGTATGCGTGGCGTGGTGGAAGTCATCGAAGTCGCCTCCTTCTAGCCTCGCCTACCCCTGGCAACGAGAAAATTCTTGTAACGGAAGCGGTCGGGCTCCCGATCCAGCAATGTTTCGACACAAAACTCATCCAGACAGAAACGTTCCGATACGCGGGGGACCAAATAGCGCAACGAAGGGACCGTAGCTTGGGGTCAGATACAAACAACTGAGGATGCTGCAAAATGAAATTCCCCAAGAGAATTGCCTCGCTCCTCGTGGTCACCGTCCTGAGCGTCGCCGGCCTCTCCGCGGTGACCTTGGCCGTCGGCCATGACGGAGGCTGGGGCCAGAGCGCCTGGGCCGAGCCCGGCAAGAGCAAGCAGATGTGCATGCGCGGCCATGACGGTAAGCATGGCAAGCGCGTCATGCATCGCGGCAAGGGCCCCGATCATCTCGCCGAGAAACTCGCCGTCATGGAAACCGAGATCGGCATTCGCGCCAATCAACTCGATGCGTGGCGCGACTTCACCGACGCGCTGCAAGCCACCATGAAGCGTTCCATGGGTCCGGGCGGCCCCCGCATGACCTCCGGCGAGGAAGCCGAGCCCTTCGCCCTGACCGAGCGGCTCGCCGACAGGTCCATCGAGCGCGGCAAAAGCGCCGAAGAGCTGAAGCAGGCGGTCGCCACGCTCCGCACCACGCTCACGGCCGAACAGCTCGAGAAGGTGAAGGCGATCGAGTCCCGGATCCGTGCAAAGATGGCCATGCATCACGGCTGGAGGCACAGCACCCACCGCATGGGCCCCCATGGCAAAGGCCCCCACGACAAAGGTCCGCGCCGCATGGGTTCCCACGAACGCATGTACAAGAGCGCGCCCCAGGCCTCCGGCAGCGAACCAGGCGATGCGCCTGCGCCCGAAGCCGGCGACGAGGACGGTGAAGACGAATAGCAAGTCTTTCGCTAGCCGATCCTCTCCATCGGCTAGGAATACGAAAGGCGGGAGCCCAAGTGGCTCCCGCCTTTTTATTTGGCGGCCGGGATTGGCACGGCGCTGGCGAACAGGCTCTCGCCCCATTCATGGAGCGGCCGGCCGAAATCCGACTCCGTATGGATCGCTTTTCCCTTCCGCGCCTCCCATTTCGCGCCGTAGGTCTCGTAGGGGAAGTGGCGGATATAATATTCGCAAGTCTCCTCCCAATGGGCGGCCGACAGGGACTTGCCGTAGTGCTGACAATAGAGCTCGGTCTTCACAGCGGTCATCCCGCGCGGCGTGCGGCCGTCACCTTCGGCGAAGCCGATTCCCGCGTGGTTGCGCCACAGCATGAGAATGTCCCGCTGCTCGGGGCCGTAATACTTGCGGAAGTGAAGCAGCGCCTGGTCCGGCGTATAGGGCACCTGGTTCTCCGGCGTCATATACGCATCGAACAGCCGGACGCGCACCGCATCGCAAGGATCGTCGCCGAGCCCTTCCACGAAGCCGCGCAGGTTCCCGGTGACCCGCTCGTCCGGGTCGAAGCACAGCATCCAGTCATGGGGAAGCTGGCTCCGCGCCATATCGAGCAGTAGCCCGCGATGCCGCCCCTCCGCGCGTCTCCGTGCCTCCACGTCCTCTTCCCAGGATTGATTGGCCACGATCAGCGCGACCTTCGGATGCGCGCGCAAGATCGCCACAGTCTCGTCGGTGCTCGCATCGTCGTAAGCGACAATCGCATCCACATGCGGCGCGAGATAGTCGAGCGTATCCGGCAAGAGCAGCGCCTCGTTGCGCACGCGCGTGACGGCGACGAGGAGATGCGTCTGGCCGAGCAGCGCTGCATTGCCCTCGATGACCTGCTCGGAGTCTCGGAGCCGCCAATTGCTTGTGTCTGTCGCCATCATTGAGAAATTCTAATCCCAAGGCAGCCTGCCGAAACAGGATAGGGCCCTTTCCAAAGCGTGCGGGCTAAGACGTGTTATAGTTGCGCGCTTCTTGCAAACAAGAACAGCTGACGACCATGGCGGATTCGAGTTTTTGGCGGAGGCGGGCGCCGATCTGGCTGAGGGTCTTGCTTGGCCTCCTGATCCTGCCGGTGATTTGGGCCGCCTTCGCGCTGCTGCTGCAAGCATCGCTCCCCTCCATCAAGTCTTCGGCCACGGTAGCAGTCCTCTTTTTATTGCAGGCGCAATTGTCGCCGGTTTCGTCAGCTGGCTCATCGTCCGAAGAGCCTCGACTCGCCTCACGGCGAGCCTCGCAACCCTCGCTCTACTCGCCTATGCCTTGGCCCTGCTTGCCGCCATTCCCTCCTACCAAAGATACGATCCCAAAAAGCCGGAGGCAGGAGCGCCTGGACCGGTCATTGGCGGACCCGCGGACGGCGAAAAGACAGCCTTGCCTGAGTTCCCCTGGCCGCCGCCTGCGGCGTCTGCCTCCTACGTGCTGCCTGACGCCCTGCTGGAGGGATATCAGACCGTGGGGGAAGCCGTCGCGGCGATCCTTTCGGCGCTCGAGCGCAGCGGATACGTCGAGCGCAGCTTCTTTCGCACCGAGGACGGCGGCGTGGCATTGGTCACCCGGCTCGAACGGATCAATGAGGACGGCTCCTCATTCGTCGAAAACGAGCGGTGGCCGCGAAGTGGGCAGCACTATCAATCGACCGAAAGCCTGTTTGAGTTCTTGCGGGGCCTGTTCTATGTGGACCCCGGTCATTACCGGGTGATCGTCTTCGTTCTTCAGGACCTACCCTTCTCGCAATCCTCCGAAACCATCACCGCGGACGAGGCGCGCGCTTGGTTGACGAGCGGTGCCAATGTGCTGCCGCCCAAGATCGCCGAGCGCCCGTTCGCCGGTGCCCACTGCACCGTGCTCATTTACGAGTTCGCCAG
>CAYUTT010000056.1:0-5633 GCA_964447575.1 uncultured Methyloceanibacter sp. | reverse complement strand
AAGAACGCGCTGCTGCTCCGCCACGAGAGCTTCGATGACGATACGGAGAACATCGTGGCCGCCGTCCTCGGTGTGCCGGCAAAGACGAGACGCTGGGAGGACAAGGGCACGTTCCGGATGAAGCTAGCGTATGCGCTCGGCGGCGCCTTCACCGCGAGCGCCGTCGTGCTCATTGCCGCCCTCGTGCACTTCTGGACCTTGGGCCGCCCGCTTTCCGCTTCCATTGGCGCGCCCCTAACCACATTGGTGTTGATCGCGGGCACGGTGTTCGGCGCCCTGATCGGCTTGCGCTACGAAGCGCGCAAACGGAGGATCCGCTAGCGTTTTGGGCTTTAGACCCAGAACCGCGCAATGATCGCCGCGGCCCAGATCATTCCAGCCAGCACGATGACGCAGAACACGCCGGCCGAGGCGAGGTCCTTGGTGACCTTGATGGCGACGTGTTTCTCGGGATGCAAATGGTTGCACAGCCGCTCGATGGCGGTGTTGAGGAACTCGGCGGCGAGCAACAGGACGAGGCTGCCCATGAGCGCTACCCAGATCCAGATATTGGTCGCCACGAAGAACGAGACGGGCAGTGCGATCAGCGTGATCGCGGCCTCCTGCTTGATGGCCGCCTCGGTCGCGAGCCCCTCACGGAAGCCGCCCATCGTATTCCAGAAGGCCCGTCCGATGCGCGTGAGCCCGCCTTTGCCCGGCAGCGCCGGCTGCTCGCGCGCATGCTTGTACTCCGCACTCTCTCCCGGCCGGGGCGCATCCATATGAGGCCTTTCAGGTTTAGGCCGCCGTTAGTTTCTGCAGTACGTCCTCCGCCATGTCGAAATTGGCGTAGACCTGCTGCACGTCGTCGGATTCCTCCAGCGCGTCGATCATGCGCAACAGCTTCTGACCGCCCTCTTCGTCGACCGGCACATCCGTCTTCGGCCGCCACAGGATCTGCATGACGCGCGGCTCGCCGAACCGGGCCTCCAGCGCCTTCGCCACCTGATGCAGCTCGTCCGGATTGCAGTAGACGACATGGCCCTCGTCGCTCGACTCCACGTCCTCGCCACCCGCCTCGATCGCGGCTTCCAGCATCTCGTCGGCGGTCGCCGTGCCGGCGTCGAATTCACAGGCCCCAAGCTTGTCGAAATTGAACGACACGGCGCCGGTCTCGCCGAGATTGCCGCCGAACTTGGCGAAGATGGATCGCACCTCGCTCGCCGTACGGTTCCGGTTGTCGGTCAGCGCCTCGACGATAACGCCGACGCCGCCCACACCGAAGCCCTCGTAGCGGACCTCCTCGTAGCTGGCGCCGCCCGCCTCCTCGCTCTTCTTGATGGCGCGCTCGATATTGTCCTTGGGCATGTTCTGGGCGCGCGCCGCCTGAATCGCCGTTCTGAGGCGGGGATTCATCGCGGGGTCGGGCATTCCCAGCTTGGCCGCCGCCGTGATCTCGCGGGCGAGCTTGGAAAAGACCTTGGCGCGCTTCTTGTCCTGCGCGCCCTTGCGGAACTGGATGTTCTTGAACTTCGAATGGCCTGCCATGGCCTGATCCCTAGTCGCTACGGCCCTTTGGGGTCAAGACCGCCGATTTCCGGCCACCCTGCCGCCGTCGGTCATGCCACTTAGCGAAGCCTTAACCCTAATGGACCGACAACTAAAGGCTTGGGGCCCGAACCCGGGAACGCGTGAGTGAAGGGGGGACAAGCATGACGCCGAAACGGAAACCTGTTGCCAGCGAGGCGCCTGCGCGGCCGAGCCTTCCCGCGCTCTGCTCCGAGGCCGCCGAGCATGTTGCGCGCGCCAGGCTTTCTCTCAACGACGAGAGCTACGACGCCGACCGGGCGCTCCTCCATCTCGACGAGGCAATTCTCTGCCTGAAGCGCCTGCTGGCCCACGGCCGCGCCTCTTACGTGACCGGGGCGTCCGCGGGCCTTCGCTCGGCCTAAGCCTCATCCAGCCAGAATGCGGGCTCGGTCTGGGATAGTCTGCCGCCGAGCCTCACCGGCGCGATGGCCCGCGCCAAGCCTGTCGCATCGTCCACCTCGATGCCGACGCCGCAGATCGTCCCCTCCCCCATCGATGGCGCGAAGCGCCGCGAGGAAATCTTGGTGAGGAAGCGCGCGATCGGCTCCTCCTTGTCCATGCCGAGGATCGAATCGAAATCCCCGCACATACCGGCGTCGCTGATATAGGCGGTGCCACCGTTCAGGATCTGCTCGTCGGCCGTGGGCACATGCGTATGCGTACCGATCACCGCGGTCGCGCGGCCGTCGACGAAATGCGCCATGGCCTGCTTCTCCGAGGTGGCCTCCGCGTGAAAGTCGATCAGGATCGCGTCCGCGCCCGACTTCAGGCCGCAGGCTTCGAGCTCGCGCTCCACGGCGCGGAACGGATCGTCGAGATCTCCCATGAACACGCGGCCCATCGCGTTGATCACGAGCACATCCATGCCGTTCGCCGCCTGGAACAGGCCGGCGCCCTTGCCAGGCGTGCCTTGCGGGAAATTGGCAGGACGCAAGAGGCGGTCGTGCCGCTCAATGAACACGAGCGCCTCGCGCTGATCCCATACGTGATTGCCTGTCGTCACCACGTCGGCGCCCGCGTCGATCAGCTCAGTGAAGATCGCCTCGGAGATGCCGAAGCCGCCCGCGGAATTCTCGCCGTTCACCACAACGAAGTCTGCCGCGTAGCGCTCACGCAACTTCGGCAAGGTTTCGAGCACGGCGAGATGCCCCGAGCGCCCGACCACGTCGCCTAGGAAGAGAACGCGCATGGCCTGCCGCCGATCGGCTGTCGAGGATTGGTCATCCGGGGGTCAATATAGAACTGCGGCGCGAGCTGCCAGCTTGACGGTAAGCCCGGCCGGAGGCCGGGCCGTTCGCCTCGGGAAGAATGGTCAGGCCGCGATGGCCGTCGGAGCGTAGATCCCGGTCTCCCTACAATAAGTAGGTGGGCGCCGAGTGACGAAGACCACGGTCCCCGTCAGGGTCAGCTCCCATAGGATCTTATAGGGCCCTGGGAAATTTGCTCCTAACGCACCTCGCAGCCCGCCAATTCCGGACTATAGCGTAAGAAAGGCTTCGTAACGACTAGCGGCGGTTGGCCGCATCGCCCGTCCCGAGGAACTGCGCGTTGAGCGTCTCGAGCTTTTCGGCGGCAGCGGCGATCCTGGCGGCAAGATCCGCCTGCACGGTCTTGGCCTCCTCGTCGGAGGCGGACTTGTCGCGGCGGGCCTCGGCGAGCGCCGTCTTCAGGTTATCCACCTCGTGGCGCAGCTCCCACAGCTCGTCCGCCACCACGAGCGACGCCATCAGGATCAGCCGGTCGTCACCCACTTGGCCGAACTTCCGCCGCATCTCGTCTACATGAGAACCGAGATATTCGGCGAGCTCGATGAGATGGGCCTCTTCGCCCTCGCTGCATTCCAGACGATAGGTACGCCCGTTCAAAGTGACGCTGACCTGCCCCATGACCGCCCCCCACTCGGCAGACTTAGCCCGGCACGGCCGGTATCATATCCTTGAGCGTCCCCATCACAACCTCAAGCCGGTCCGAGACCTCGTCGTTGGCGGCCTTCAGCCGCCGCACGCGGCCACGCTCGGCCTCCAGGTCGACGAGGAGCTGGTCGCGCTCCTCGGTGAGAAAACGGATTTGCTCTCTGAGAACCGCAAGAGACGCATCCGCGTCCCCCTCGGCAAAAATCTGCTTCAGATGGCTCTCAAGCTCATCAAGCGCCGCATCAAGTCGCCGAAGAGCATCCGGTTGATTCATCGCGCTCGCCCCTCCCCGCCAGGCGTCGCCGGATGTATTGCCCAGCCGGCCTGCTCGCGGTTTGAACTAGGAGCCAGGCCAGAATGTGGTGACGCCATGTTCAATCTTCAACGATCTTTGGGCAACCGTCTTCTCGGCTTGACCAGAAAATTTGACAGCCGCGCGAGGCGTGTGATTTGAGACGGACCCCTGGAAAGCGTCTGGTCGATGCGAAACGCCGTGAGGAGCCCCCCAATCATGGCTGACGCCAAGCCTAGCTGCCGGCTCTACTTGCAGGTCCCGGCACCGCTGACTGCGAAGCTCGAATCTCAACTCGCCCAAGCCTTGGCCAAAACATCGGCGGCTTGCGTTTTGCTTTGCGATGACGGTCAGCCGGCGGATGAAAATCATACGGACCGCCTGATCGATCTTGTGCAAGGCGCAGGCGTCGCCTGCCTCATCGAGAATGACGTCGTCCGCGCCGAACGGCTAGGTGCAGACGGCGTACAGATCGCCGCCGACCTCGAGGGTTACACGAGCGCCCGCAAGCTCTTGGGGGAAAGCGCAAATATCGGCGTGAAGTGCGGCCTCAATCGCGACGACGCCATGCGGCTTGCCGAAGCGGGCGCCGACTACGTTGCCTTCGGACCGGACACCGGCGATATCGACGAAATCGGTCAGTCTACGGAGCTAATTCGTTGGTGGGCTGACATTTTTGTCGTGCCCTGTGTCGCCTGGAACGTCGGGAATCCGGGGCACGCTGAGCGGCTCGCGGCCCTTGGTGCAGATTTCATCGCACCGCCCCGGACGATCTGGGAGGCCGATGACGCGGCGAGCATTATTGCCGCCATCGATAATGCCATCCGCGGCGTCAGGAGTGCCGCGTGAGACGAATCCTGGGCGCGGTGGCGATACTAGCCGGAGCGAGCCTCGTGCTTGCAGCTTTACCCGCACGCGCCGCGGAGAGCGAGTCCTATGCAGCGTTTTCGCAAGGGAGATACCTGACCGCGCTCGAGCTTGCCGAGAAGGAGGCCGAAGCGGGCTCTCGGGAGGCCTACACTCTCATGGGCGAGATCTACTCCGCAGGCCTCGGCGTCGCCCAGGATCACGCGAAGGCCGCGGACGCTTATGCCAAGGGCGCCGATCTCGGCGACCCGAACGCCCAGTTCGCCCTGGGGCTCCTGGTCGCCGAAGGCGTTGGCGTGCGGAAGGATTTGCGCATCGCCGGCGATCTCTTCGAGCACGCCGCGGAAGCCGGAAACGCGGCGGCCCAGTACAATCTCGCGCTCCTCTATTTGCATGGAAACGGCCGGCCCGCCGACGAGGTCAAGGCGGCGGAATGGATGCAGAAGGCGGCCGGGCAAGGCAACGCGCAGGCGCAATACGACCTCGGCGCCTTCTACCAGTTCGGCCGCGGTGTCCCCATCGACAAGGCGAAAGCCGCGGAATGGACCGGCAAGGCGGCCGAGCAAGGGCTCTCCGCGGCCCAAGTCGAATATGCGGTGATGCTGTTCAAGGGCGAAGGCGTGGAGAAGGACGAGGCGCGCGCGGCAAAGCTCTTCCGGCTCGCCGCCGAGCAAGGCAACCCCGTCGGCCAGAACCGGCTCGCCCGCCTCTATGCCAACGGCGTGGTGGTCGAGCCTGACCCTGTCCAGGCCGCCAAGTGGCACCTCCTGGCCCGCGACGCCGGTGTCAGCGATTTCTCCCTCGATATCCTGATCGCCAGGCTCACCCCGGAGCAGCGCGTGGAAGCCGAACGCCTCGTGGAAGCGTGGGAATCGGGGCGTCTCACCGAATAGGCGTTTGCCGGGGCCGTCAGTCCTTCCCTTGACAGCGGCAGAGCCCCGGGCGTTAAAGGCGCCACTCCATTCGCGCCCGATATTTCACCCACAAGGGAT
>CAYUTT010000055.1:0-9291 GCA_964447575.1 uncultured Methyloceanibacter sp. | reverse complement strand
TGTTCTGTCTCATTTTCATTTTCACCGGTACGGCGCGTCGAGCGCGATGTTCTTGGCGATCTCGCGCTCCCAGCGGTCGCCATTCGCAAGCAGGCGCTCCTTGTCGTAGTAAAGCTCCTCCCGGGTCTCGGTGGCGAACTCGAAGTTCGGTCCCTCGACGATGGCTTCGACCGGACAGGCTTCCTGGCAGAAGCCGCAATAGATGCATTTCACCATGTCGATGTCATAGCGGGTGGTCCGGCGCGTACCGTCGTTGCGCCGTGGCCCGGCTTCGATGGTGATGGCCTGCGCCGGGCAGATCGCCTCGCAAAGCTTGCAGGCGATGCAGCGCTCTTCGCCATTGGGATAGCGCCTGAGCGCATGCTCGCCGCGGAAGCGCGGGCTCAGAGGACCCTTCTCGTAGGGGTAGTTGAGCGTTGCCTTCGGCCCCACGAAATACTTCATGGCAAGCCAGAAGGCCGACAGAAACTCTATCAGCAGAAGCGACTTCGCAGCTTGGGCGATGCGCGTCACGCGGTCAGTCCTCTCAAATTCCATGCTGCCAAAGCCGCAACACCGCGGCCACGACCACGACGGCGGCGAGCGACAGTGGCAGAAATACCTTCCAGCCAAGCCGCATCAGCTGATCGTAGCGATAACGCGGCACCATGGCCTTGACCATGGAGACCAGGAAGAACAGGAACGCAACCTTCAGGACGAACCATATCACGCCCGGTATCCAGGTGAAGGGTGCGACCGGGAACGGCGGAAGCCAGCCGCCGAGGAAAAGCACCGTTCCGAGGCTGCACAGCAGGACGATGGCGACATACTCGCCCAGCATGAAAAGCATATAGGGTGTCGAGGAGTATTCGACCATGAACCCGGCCACGAGCTCCGACTCCGCCTCCAGCAGGTCAAAGGGCGGCCGGTTCGTCTCGGCGAGGCACGAGATGAAGTAGATGACGAACATGGGGAAGAGTGGCAGCCAGTACCAGCCGAAGAGGCCGAAGCCCCGGTCCTGAGCGAGGACGATCTCCGTCAAATTGAGGGAGCCCGCGACGAGTAGCGCCGTGATGATGACGAAACCGATGGAGACCTCGTAGGAAACCATCTGGGCGGCTGAGCGCAGCGCGGCCAGAAACGCGTATTTCGAGTTCGACGCCCAGCCCGCCATGATCACGCCATAGACCTGCAGGCTCGAGATGGCGAAGATGTAGAGCACGCCCACATTGATGTCGGCGACGGCCCATCCCTCGTCCACCGGGATTACCGCCCAGGCCGAGATGGCGAGGCCCGCCGTGACCACAGGCGCCATCAGGAAGATGCCCTTGTTGGCACCGGCGGGAATGATGACTTCCTTGAAGACGAATTTCAGTAGATCGGCGAAGGACTGCCACAGCCCGAACGGGCCTACCACGTTCGGTCCGCGCCGCATCTGCACGGCGGCCCAGACCTTGCGGTCGGCGTACAGAGTGAACGCGATGGTGATGAGCAGGATGACGATCAGCGCGACGCTGTGCGCCACGATCAGAAAGGTCGGCCACCCGTAGTCGGTCCAGAACTCAGCCATCTGTGCCGGTCGCCTTCTCGGGTCCGTCTGCGTGCATGGCGCTCAAACTCGCCATGATCGCTGATGCGCGCGCAATCGGATTGGAGAGGTAGTAGTCGTCGATGGAGAGGCCGAAGCGATCCTTGCCGGGCTTCCCCTGCTTGCGCGAGAGCGCCTCGACGTCCGCCATGTCGGCCGGCTCAACGAGATCGAGGAGCGCAAGGCGCGGATTTGCGGCGTACATCTTGGCGCGCAGCTCCGGCAAGCTGTCGAAGGGCAGCGGCTTGCCGAGGGCCGCGGACAACGCGCGCAGTATCGTCCAGTCCTCGCGGACGTCCCCGGGCGGGAAGATGGCCCGGGCTGCCAGCTGCGAACGCCCTTCGGTGTTCACGTAGGTGCCGTCCTTCTCGGTATAGGCCGCGCCGGGAAGGATCACATCGGCGCGATGAGCGCCACGGTCGCCGTGGCTCCCCTGATAGATGACGAAGGCACTCCCCAGCCGATCCATTTGGATCTCGTCGGCCCCGAGGAGGTAGACGACATCGATCTCGCCTTTGCCGGCGCCTTCGAGGATAGCCTCGACGTCACGGCCGCCCTTTCCTGGCACGAAGCCGAGATCGAGGCCGGCCACGCGGGCGGCCGCCGTATGAAGGACGTTGAAGCCGTTCCAGTCCGGTTTGAGCGCGCCGATTCGTTTGGCGGCCTTGGCGGCGAGGGTCAGCACGGCGGCGCCGTCGGGCCTGGCGAGCGCGGCCTGGCCGAGGATGACGATGGGACGCTCGGCCTCTTGAAGCACCCTGGCAAATTCGTGGGAGCCATCGGCGATCTTGGCCAAGGTCTCGGGTCCGGCGCCCAGATAGTCGTAAGGATAGGTGAGGTCGACCTCGGTGCCGATCAGGCCGACGGGAAGTTTCGCCTCGAGGTGATGCCAGCGCTTGCGGATGCGGGCATTCAGGACTGGCGCCTCGGCGCGCGGGTCGGTGCCGATCAGGAGGACGGCGTCGGCATTCTCAATGCCGCCGATGGTGGTGTTGAAGATGTAGGTGGCGCGGCCGAGCGCGGGATCGAGCTTGGCGCCGTCCTGGCGGCAATCGATATGGGGCGAGCCGAGGGCGTCTGCGAGAGTCTTGAGAGCGAACATCTCCTCGGCGGCGGCAAGATCGCCGGCGATGGCGGCAAATCGCGCGCCGTCGAGCCAGTTCAGCTTGGCGGCGATCGCGGCGAACGCCTCGTCCCAGGTGCAGGGTTCGAGCTTGCCGTTCCGTTTGAGATAAGGCCGGTCCAGCCGCTGCGTGCGTAAGCCGTCCCAGACATGCCGCGCCTTGTCGGAGATCCACTCCTCGTTCACGGCGTCGTTGATGCGCGGCAGGATGCGCAAGACCTCGCGGCCGCGCGCGTCCACGCGAATGGCGGAGCCCAGCGCGTCCATCGTGTCAATGGACGGCGTCTTGCCGAGTTCCCAGGGCCGCGCCACGAAGGCGTAGGGTTTCGAGGTCAGCGCGCCCACGGGGCAGAGATCGACGACATTGCCAGAAAGATTCGAATGCATGCCGCGCTCGAGATAGGTGGTGATCTCCATGTCCTCGCCGCGCCCGATAGCGCCGAGCTCCTCCACGCCCGCGACCTCGGTCATGAAGCGCACACAGCGCGTGCAATGAATGCAGCGCGTCATGAAGGTCTTGATCAGCGGCCCGAGATATTTGTCCTCGACCGCGCGCTTGTTGTCCTGGAAGCGGCCTGCGTCGAAGCCATAGGCCATGGTCTGGTCTTGGAGGTCGCACTCGCCGCCTTGATCGCAGATCGGGCAATCGAGCGGGTGGTTGATCAGCAGGAACTCGAGCACGCCTTCGCGGGCCTTCCGCACCGTCTCGGAGTTGGTGATGACGGTCGGCGGCGTGCCGTCGTGGCCCGGCCTGAGATCGTTCACGGACATGGCGCAAGAGGCGACGGGCTTCGGCATGCCGGCGACTTCCACGAGGCACATACGGCAATTGCCGGCAATCGACAGCCGTTCGTGGTAGCAGAAGCGCGGAATCTCGACGCCGGCGAGCTCGCAAGCCTGAATCAGCGTGATGCCGTCCGGGAAATCGTGCTCGGTGTCGTTGATGATCAGCTTAGGCATTCGGCGTGTCCTTCAGGACCTCGTCCATATAGGCGCGGAATCGCGGCGTGTACTGCGCGAGGTAGCCGGAATTCCGGAAATGGGACGACAGGAGATATTCGCGGTGCGTCTTGAGCTGAATGCGCACGGCGGCATGCCATTCCTTGGTGGGCAGAACCTGCAGGATCTCCTCGCTGGCATTCAGCACGGTGTCCACGAACAGCTCGTATTTCTGGAACGTCTCCTTGCTGCCGTCCACGGTCAGCGCCTCGTAGTCGAAATCGGCGAGCTTCAGCGACGGGTCGGAGAGCTTCGGGTTGTCGAAGGAGAGCCTCAACGTCTCTCTCCAGAGCTCGTTGGCATTGGCGCGGCGCTCGGCGGCGCGGCCCTCCGAGATCTGCAGATGGGCGTAGATGAGCGCGGCGACCGCTGCCGCCGCCATCATGACGGTGCCCAGCGTTACCGCATTTTCCCAGAGCCAGCTCATCCACGCGCCCTACTCCGCTGCGACCGGCACCGACGGCGCGATCGGCTTGGTGGCCTGCGCGTCGATGCGTTCCTCGATGACATGGCGGAAATGGCGGATTAGCCCCTGCACCGGCCAGGCGGCGGCATCGCCCAGGGCGCAGATGGTGTGCCCCTCGACCTGGTGGCTCACGTCGAGCAGCATCTCGATCTCGGCCTTCTCCGCCTCGCCTTTCGCCATGCGCTCCAGCACGCGCCACATCCAGCCGGTGCCTTCGCGGCACGGCGTGCACTGGCCGCAGGATTCGTGCTTGTAGAAATAGGAGATACGGGCGATGGCGCGGATGATGTCGGTGGACTTGTCCATGACGATCACGCCGCCCGTGCCGAGCGCGGTGTTCACCGCCTTCAGGCTATCGAAATCCATAGGCAGGTCGCCGCAGAGATCGGCGGGGATGCACGGCACCGACGAGCCGCCGGGAATAACGGCGAGCAGATTGTCCCAGCCGCCGCGCACGCCGCCGGCATAGTGATCGATAAGCTCGCGCAGCGGCACGCCCATCTCCTCTTCCACAGTGCAAGGCGCGTTCACGTGGCCCGAGATGCAATAGAGCTTCGTGCCGGTATTGTTCGGCCGGCCGAGGGAGGCATACCAGGTGGCGCCGCGGCGCAGGATGTCGGGCACCGAGGCGATGGTCTCCACATTGTTGACCGTGGTCGGCGCGCCATAGAGGCCGCAATTCGCCGGGAATGGCGGCTTTAGGCGCGGCTGACCCTTCTTGCCTTCGAGGCTTTCGAGCAGCGCCGTCTCCTCGCCGCAGATATAAGCCCCCGCGCCGTGATGAACGTAGAGGTCGAAATCACAGCCATTCGTGTTGTTGTTGCCGATCAGCTTGGCGTCGTAGGCCTCGTCGATGGCGGCTTGCAGGATCTCGCGCTCGGCGATGAATTCGCCGCGAATATAGATATAGGCCGTGTGCGCCCGCATGGCGAAGGCGGCGAGCAGCGCGCCTTCGATCAGGAGATGCGGGTCGTGGCGCATGATCTCCCGGTCCTTGCAGGTGCCGGGCTCGGACTCGTCGGCATTGACCGCAAGATAGCTCGGGCGGCTGTCGGCCTTCGGCATGAAGGACCATTTCAAGCCGGTGGGGAAGCCCGCGCCGCCGCGGCCGCGCAAGCCAGAGGCCTTGACCTCGTCGATGACGGCGTCGTGCCCACGCGCGATCATATCCTTGGTGCCGTCCCAGGCGCCGCGGCTGCGCGCACCCGGAAGCCGCCAGCTACGCAGCCCGTAGAGGTTCGTGAAGATGCGATCCTTGTCTTGAAGCATCTCAGCGGCCCTTGGGCGTCTTGCCGTCGCCGAGGGGCGGCTTAGGCACGGCGGCCTCGCGGACGTTGGCGGCGGCGCCCGGACGCTTCGCCTTGGTATCCAAGAGCACCGGGCCTGCATATCCGGGCTCGGGGCCGGACTTGTCCTTGGCGTAGATCGCGGGATCCGTGAGCGTGTTGGGTCCACCGAGCGGCGCCGCGGCCTGACGGCCGTTCTGCGGACCGGGCTCGACCTGCTCGCCCTTGCGCAGCCGTTCCAGGATGGACTCGAAGTTCTCCGGCGTCAGGTCCTCGTAATAATACTTGTTGATCTGGGCCATCGGCGCATTCACGCAGGCGCCGAGACATTCAACCTCGGTCCAGGAAAACATGCCGTCCTTGCTGACCTGACCCTTCTCGCCGATACGCTTGCGGCAGACGGCCATGATGTCCTCGGAGCCGCGCAACATGCAGGGCGTCGTGCCGCAGACCTGTACGTAGTACCGGCCGACAGGTTCGAGATTGAACATCGTGTAGAAGGTCACGATCTCGTAGACGCGGATATAGGCCATGCCGAGCATGTCCGCGACGGTGCGGAGCGCTGGCTCCGGAATCCACCCGCCCATCTGCTCCTGAGCACGCCAGAGCAGAGAGAGCACGGCGGACGCCTGGCGCCCTTCCGGGTATTTCTCGATCTCAGCCTTGGCCCATTCGAGATTCTCGGGCGTGAAGGTGAAGCCTTCAGGCTGTTCGGCAGCGAGGCGTCGGACGCTCATCTCGATCTTCTTGTGATCTCGCGCGAGGCGTTGCCCAGTCTTGCGCGAGTTGCTCCTAAGTGACTTCCGCGGGTCGTCCTAAGTCTCCCTGACTATGGTGCATTTCGCAACTGCACAAAGCGTCACCTGTCGATCTCTCCAAAGACAATATCGATGGATCCAATCACGGCCGAGACGTCCGCCAGCATGTGCCCGCGACACAGGAAATCCAGGGCCGCCAGATGGGCGAAACTCGGCGCCCTAATCTTGCAGCGATAGGGCCGATTGGTCCCGTCGGAGACGAGATAGACGCCGAACTCGCCCTTGGGCGCCTCCACGGCGGCGTAGGCTTCGCCCTCAGGGACATGATAGCCCTCGGTATACAGCTTGAAGTGGTGGATGAGGGCCTCCATGGAGCCCTTCATCTCGTCGCGGCTCGGCGGCACCATTTTATGGTTCTCCACGGTCACCGGACCCGGGGTGGAGGTGAGCCGCCCGCAGCACTGCTTCATGATGCGGATCGACTGGCGCATCTCCTCCATACGGATGAGATAGCGGTCGTAGCAATCGCCGTTCTTGCCGATGGGGATGTCGAATTCCAACTCGTCGTAGCACTCGTATGGCTGCGCCTTCCGCAAGTCCCACGCCGCGCCCGTACCCCGGATCATGACCCCGGTGAATCCATACGCCCAAGCATCCTCCTGGTTGATGACGCCGATATCGACGTTGCGCTGCTTGAAGATGCGGTTGTCGGTCAGCAGGCCCTCGATGTCGTCGCAGACCTTCAGGAAGGGGTCGCAAAAGGCATATATGTCGTCGATGAGCTTGGGCGGCAGGTCCTGGTGCACGCCGCCGGGGCGAAAATAGGCCGCGTGCATGCGGCTGCCGCTGGCGCGCTCGTAGAACACCATCAGCTTCTCGCGCTCCTCGAAGCCCCAGAGCGGCGGGGTCAGCGCGCCGACATCCATGGCCTGGGTAGTCACGTTGAGAAGATGGGAGAGCAGACGTCCGATTTCGGAGTAGAGCACGCGGATCAGTTGACCGCGCTTCGGGACGGTGACGCCGGCGAGCTTCTCGACGGCCAGGGCAAAGGCGTGCTCCTGGTTCATGGGCGCGACATAGTCGAGCCGGTCGAAATAGGGCACGGCCTGAAGATAGGTCTTGTGCTCGATCAGCTTCTCGGTGCCGCGGTGCAGAAGCCCGATATGCGGATCGACGCGCTCGACCACCTCGCCATCGAGCTCCAGCACAAGTCGCAGCACGCCGTGCGCCGCCGGATGCTGCGGCCCGAAATTGATCGTGAAGGTGCGATCGTCACCTTCGCGTTTGCCGCTATCGGCTTCTAGTGGGCGGGTTTCGGACTCCACCATGATCAACCTTGTCCCGCGTTCTTTTCGGCGGCAAAAGCGGCCATCACCTCTTCGCCGGTCATCTTCTTCGTCTGGTTCGCGAACGTGTAGTAGGCGGGCTTTTCTTCGATGAAGATCTCGGTCGCAAGCGTCAGTCCGGATTGATCATCAAGCGCGCCCGCGGAAATCCCGTATTCGTCCGAGCCGCTAAGCCGCCAGTAGAGGAGCGTACCGCAGGCCTTGCAGAACGCGCGCTCGCCCCACTCCGACGACCTATAGACGCCGATATTCTCGCCCCCTGCAAAAGCCACTGTCCCATTGTGCGCGACTGCAAGGAATGGTCCTGCTGCCCAGCGCCGGCACATGGTGCAATGACAGACGTCCACGTCCCGCTTGCCCGCCTCAAAGGAGAAACGAACCGCTCCGCAAAGACATCGTCCGGTCAGAGTCGCACTTGCCACGCCGTCCTCCTTCTCAGCCGCCTGGAGCCGCGATTGGCGCGAGGCCGACTTGCCGCGCCTTGTTATTCACACGTTGGACGAACCGCGACCACGGTACGACCATACGCTCGTGCCGCCCCCTGCCAATCGGCTCCACGCCGTCGTGCGCGGCGACGTCAAATGAGATGCGCCGGCCATTGACGCCCGTGCAGGTCGCATCAACGGTTACAACCTGTCCCGGCACCGTCGCTGCATTATGCGAGACGTCGATATGGATGCCGACAGAACCCTCCTCCTCGTCGAGATGCGGCTCGAGCAGCTGAACGCAGGTCCATTCCATGAGACCGACCATGAAGCCGGTCGCGAATACTTCAGGCATAATCTGGAGCTGCGGAGCTTCGGCATAAAGGTGCGGCACGGTCTTGGTCACCGGCACCGTGTAGGAGAAGCTGTGCTTCAAGCCGGGCATCAGGGAAGACTTCACGTGTCCCCCTTCCGGTCCGGGGCCTCGCCGGCCTTCTCGTCGCCGGGAATGGCCGAACCCATGCCCTCCCAGGGGCTCAGGAAATCGAAGGTGCGAAACTCCTGCATGAGCTTCACGGGCTCGTAGACGACGCGCTTCAGTTCGTCGTCATAACGGAGCTCGACGAAGCCCGTGAGCGGAAAGTCCTTGCGCAAGGGATGACCTTGGAAGCCGTAGTCGGTGAGGATGCGGCGAAGGTCCGGATGCCCTTCGAAAAGGATTCCGTACAGGTCGTAGGCCTCGCGCTCGAACCAATCGGCCGCCGGGAACATGTCGACGATGGTCGGCACCGGCGTTTCGGCACTCGCCGTCGTCCGCACGCGGATACGCTGATTCAGCCAAGGGCTGAGCAGATGATAGACGACGTCGAAGCGCTCCTCGCGGTCGGGGTAGTCGACACCGCAAATGTCGATGAGGCAGCCGAAGCGGCAGCGTTCGTCGTCGCGCAAGAATGCGATGACGTCGGGAATGCTGTCGCGCTTCACCTCGATGGTGAGCTCGCTCAGTGCGACTTCAAAACGCACAAGCTTCGGCCCGAGCTTTCCGGTGAGGTAACCGCCCAGCTTGTTCAGCGCATCGTCCATCAAGGCTCCAGGATCAGAGCGACAGGTCAGCGTTCGAAGGTGCCGGTCCGCCTGATCTTCTTCTGCAGGAGCAGTACGCCATAAACGAGCGCTTCGGCCGTCGGCGGGCACCCTGGAACATAGATGTCCACCGGCACGATGCGATCGCAGCCGCGCACCACCGAATAGGAGTAGTGATAGTAGCCGCCGCCATTGGCGCAGGAGCCCATCGAGATCACGTAGCGGGGCTCCGCCATCT
>CAYUTT010000054.1:0-9301 GCA_964447575.1 uncultured Methyloceanibacter sp. | reverse complement strand
CGCGACCGCGTGGAAAGTGATGGCGCCCTGCTGGGGATCCTCCCGGAGGTCGGGAATGTAGAAGCGTCCCTCGCTCAGCACGACCTCTTTCCCGTCCGCAACGACGATCTTCCCGCTGGGAATATCGACCGTCAGCTCGGTACCGGAGACTGTGAGAGTTCCATCGCCCGTCAGCACGGGCGGCAGATCCGGAATATAAGCGATGCCCATGCCGGTGAAGTTGAGCTCGACCTTGGCGGCACCCTCCGGCGCGTCGCCGCCTTGCTCGATCGAGGCGATCGCACCTGCCGGGAGCGCCACGTTGAAGTTTCCGCCTAAGACCTGTCCGCCGGAGACCCGTTCCAAGGCCCATTTCCGCGCCTTGCCCGCGAGGAACTTCGGCCAGAGTTGCTTCAGAGTATCGACCGGCATCGGGCTCACTTCGCCCGTCAAAGTCACGGCAGGGGAATCGGGCGCGTCGACCACCTCCCCCGAGGCGGCGATCCACGCATCGCCGGCACGGATCACGAAGCGCGACAGCGTCAGGTGCCCCTTCTCAGGCGCAAGGCTTCCCGTTGCGGTCCATTCGTCGATCTTGGTGGGGCCGAGACCGAACTCTTCGATGCCGAGCACGGCATCGTCCGCCTTCAGACTGAAGTCCCAAGAGATCACCTGCTTCTTGTCGTCACGGATCGGCCGGAAGGTACCGCTGATGGTCGCTTGACTCTTGCCCCAGCGAAACGTCGAGGGCGCGATCTCGACGATGTCGGCTTCCTCCAGGTAGCGGATGGTGAAATCGCCATGATCGATCCTGAGCGGCATGTCGCGATCCCAGGGCGGGGTAATGTGCCCAGGAGCCAGTCTCAGCTTCGCCTCGCCCGACAGGAAGTCTCCCGAACGGGACAGCTCGGCCGTCGCCTCGCCATCCACGGCCATGTCCATTGCCCTGAGTATGCCAATGTTGGGGAAGTTGCCGGCGATACCGGAAGGCACCAAATTTTCGATCAGCGCGGTGAGGCCAAGGCTGTTGCGCTTGGCGTGCTGCTCCGTGCGGAGTTCGAGCTGCCAATCCCCCCGGCTCGAGGCGACGTTGGCCTGACCGACCAGAATGCTGCGCTTGTCGAGATGTTCGAGGTCAATAGCGAAGTCGGGCACCTGCCAGAGGGTTTGAGTTCCCTCCTGATTGAGCACCACGATCGCGTTTTTGAAGCCGAACCGCGTGAGATAGGACGTGTCCCCGCGCCGCGCGCGCTCGAAGATCTCGGTGACCGTGTTCGTGAGATCGAAGTTGCGTGCGCGAGATGCCGGTCCCCTCTGTGCCACAGGTGCGGTCTGCACAGCCGCCTTCGGCACCTCGCTCGAAGTCCCGTCGGCCGGAAGCGTGCCGCGCATCAACTCGTCTCCGGCCTCGCCGGGCTTGGAGAACGCGAGCGAGAGACCTTGATCGGCGTTGTAGGACATCAGGAGCCGTGGGCCGATAAAGTCCACGCTCCCCGGCGCGAAGCGCCCCGTCAGAAGCGCGCTGCCGCTCATGCCGATCGCGGCGAGCGGCGCCTGCGCCACGACCTCTCCGTCCTTGTCGACGAGGCGGATATTGCGGAGGCGGAACACGACGCCTGGTCCGTCGGCGCTCCGCTGCAGGACGGCGTCTTCGATCTTCACGTTCAGATCGGTGAGCTGGTCGTTGATTGCCGCCTCGATGGGGGGGACGAGGCTCGGCAGCGAAATGGGTCCGCTTGCCAGCCGTCCGTAGCCGAAGACGATGGTGATGAGTCCGACGACGAGAATGCCCGCGAAGACCTCGCGACACACATGGGCGCCGCTGTTGGACAGCTTCGTGAGCTGGATCTGGACCGGGGGAGGAACGCGTTTGACCAACTCGCGGCCACGTCCGGGAAGCGCGCGAATGGCTTTGCTGCTCTCGGTGGTCAGCTTGGCCAAAGCCCCTGTGATCGGTTCTACCATTCAGTCACAGGCCCCAACCCGTATGGCCAAGCGCATTCGGTTAGCCACGCGCAATGACCGGCCTCGCCGTTGGACCCGCGAGCCCCGGTCCGTATGGTCTCTTGGTCGGCACCCCCCAAGGCGCACCCTTAACAACCCGCCGTCCGCCTCGTTACCACGGCGCGCAACGCGAGGCTAAGGTCTTGTCCCCATATGAGGCGGCAAAATCGGCTAAAGGAAGGCGAATCAAGCCTTAAGCCCTTCGTTCGGCCGGGCACTCAGGCCTAGGAGGCCCCCGGGAGAACCCCCATGACAATGTGAAAATGAGGGGATATTGTCACGATCAGGAGTTGGGCGCTGGATACTAGCCGTCGGGCAGAAGCTCACGACGACTCGTTCGGGGGTTTACTGTCACATATCGCCGGACCCAGTGCCGAGTTGCGTTGCGCGCTGCGTCACTCGTATTGGATGGGGAGGTACCCACGTATGTTCACGAAGAAGCCTGAGCCGGGCGAGACGGTCACCAAGATGGGTGAGCGCCCCAGCAGCAGCTCGGAGTCCAAATCGTCGTCGCCCTTCACGGAGCGGCCTGCCACGTTTGCCAAAGGGCCGAGCCCGAGCGCAAGTTCCAGCAAGATGGTCCCCTCGATCATCGGCGAAGACCTGACGATCACCGGCAACGTCTCCTGCAAGGGGGAGATCCAGGTCGACGGGGAGATTCAAGGCGACATCCATTGCGGTTCCCTGCTCCTCGGCGACAAGTCGCAGGTCCAGGGGTCGGTCATCGCCGAGGACGTCGTGGTGCGCGGCAAGGTCGTGGGCTCGATCCGTGGCTTGCGGGTTACCCTCCAGTCCCAGTCCCATGTCGAGGGGGACATTTTCCACCAGAGCCTTGCCATCGAGCAGGGGGCGTATTTCGAGGGGAAATCGCGCCGGTCCGACGATCCGATGGCGGAGGTGAAGTCTCCGGCGCCACGGGTGACCGACTCGGGCGGCAACCCGTTCTCCAGCCACGCCGCAGAGTAGCGGACACGCCTAGTCTCACGGACGCGCTTCAGCGCGTGTCGGGCCGAGGGCGATCGAGTCTCGGCCCGCTCTAGGCTTTGGCCGCTTGGGTTTTCTCTTGGGCCTTGGCCGCTTGACCGTCGGCCTGGATACGCTCGGCGAGCGCCGCCTCGATGAAGGCATCGATATCGCCGTCGAGCACCGCATTCGGATTGGTGCTTTCGACGCCGGTCCGGAGATCCTTTACGAGCTGATAGGGCTGGAGCACGTAGGACCTGATCTGGTGCCCCCACCCGATCTCGGACTTCGACGCGGCCGCCGCCAGCGCCTCGTCTTCGCGCCGCTTGAGCTCGGCCTCGTAAAGCCGCGCGCGCAGCATGGCCCAGGCCGTGGCGCGGTTCTTGTGCTGCGACCGCTCATTCTGGCATTGGACCACGATGCCCGTCGGCACATGGGTGATGCGGACCGCGCTGTCGGTCGTATTGACGTGCTGACCGCCCGCGCCGGAGGCCCGATAGGTATCGATGCGAACATCCTTCTCGTCGACCTCGATCTCGATGGTGTCGTCGATTGCCGGATAGACCCAGACCGAGGCGAAGCTGGTATGGCGGCGCGCATTCGAATCGAACGGCGAGATGCGGACCAGCCGGTGCACGCCCGATTCCGTCTTTAGCCAGCCATAGGCATTCAGACCCTTGACCAGCACGGTGGCCGACTTGATGCCGGCCTCCTCGCCGTAGTGCTCGCCGATCAGCTCGGTCTTGTAGTCGCGCCCTTCCGCCCAGCGCAGATACATGCGCTCCAGCATCTGGGCCCAGTCCTGGCTTTCCGTTCCGCCGGCCCCGGCATGAATCTCCACGTAGGCGTCGTTGGCGTCGGCCTCGCCGGACAGGAGCGCCTCCACCTCGCGCGTATGGGCCTCCTGTCTCAGCTTGCGGAGGGCGGCATCCGCCTCCGCGACGATGCTCTCATCACCCTCCTCCTCGCCGAGCGTGGCCAGCGTGACATTGTCGTCGAGTTCGCGCACGATGCGGTCATAGGCGGCGAGCGCGGCCTCGATCCGCTGGCGCTCGCGCATGAGCCCTTGGGCGCGGAGCGCGTCGTTCCAGAAGTCCGGCGCTTCCGCCTCGCGATCGAGCTCGCTCAGCCGTGCTTTGGCCTGTTCGGGGTCAAAGATGCCTCCTAAGCAACGACAGAGACTCCTTGATTTCGTTGACGACCGTCTCGGTTTCGGCGCGCATCTCGTCCTCGGTTCTGGTTCAGCAATATCGTCCGCCCGGGCGGGAGACCCCGGCCCGGGACGAACCCTCCGATCTCGATTCTAGTAGAGGCCGCCAGTGCCCGATGTCAAAGAACGGTCGTTGGTGGGCGGCCCGCCCGGGAAGCCCACCCCTTGCTGTGCCGGCGGGAATTGGCCCTGCGGCGGCGGGTATTGACCCTGTGGCGGGAACTGGCCCTGCTGCGGCGGGAAGCCTGCGCTGGGCGCCTCCGAGGGGAAACCCGGAGGCTGTTCATCTTCCATCGCGTCCGGGTAGTCGGGGAAATCCTGACCGAAGGCATCTTCGCCCTCGCCGGTGACCTCGACAGCGGCAACGCCGACAGGCGTTTGCGTGGGCTTGAAGGCCTCCAGAACCACGTCCCTCTCCCCCGGCCGCGCCGGCAGCCCGGTCGTGTGATTGACGCGGACCAGCATGGCGCCCTGCGGGGCACGGAACGGAACCGGGGGCACGTCCTTCAGCGCCTCCTTCAGGAAGTCCATGACGATCGGCGCGGCAAGACCGCCGCCCGTCGCGCTCCGGCCCATGGGGCGGGGCTGGTCGTACCCAACATAGACCCCCACGGCGAGATCGGGCGTGAAGCCGATGAACCAGGCGTCCTTGTAGTCGTTGGTCGTGCCCGTCTTGCCCGCTACCGGCCGATTGAGGGCCTTAAGCCTCGTCGCCGTACCGCTCTGAACCACGCCTTCCATGATACCCACCATCTGGAAGGCGGTGATCGGATCGACCACTTGCTTGCGGACGTCGGCAAGCTGCGGCTCCTTCTGACCGTTCCACTCACGCGCGCCGCATTCCGAGCAGTCGCGCTTGTCGTGCCGCCAGACCGTGCGTCCATAGCGGTCCTGAATGCGATCGATGAAGGTCGGCTCAATCTTCTTGCCGCCATTGGCAATCATGGAATAGGCGGCAGTCATGCGTAGCAACGTGGTTTCACCCGAGCCGAGCGACATAGCGAGAGACGGCATCAGGTTGTCATAGACGCCGAAGCGCCGCGAATACTCGACGATCATCGGCATGCCCATGTCGCGGGAAAGCCGCACGGTCATCAGATTGCGAGATTTCTCGATGCCGCGGCGCAATGTCGAGGGGCCAGCGCCGCCACCCGAATAGTTCTTCGGGCACCATTTCGGCATGCCCCTACCTTGATCGATGCAGATCGTGCCGTCCACGACGATGCTCGACGGCGTGTAACCGTTATCGAGCGCCGCCGTGTAAATGATCGGCTTGAACGACGAGCCGGGCTGCCGCAGCGCCTGCGTGGCGCGGTCGAACTGACTGTGAGCGAAGCTGAAACCACCGATGATGGCGAGCACGCGACCGGTGTGCGGGTCCATGGCGATGATGCCGCCGCTAACCTCGGGCGGCTGCTGCAGCGACCACTCACCGGCGACCCTCTCCTCGACCTCGGCACCGTCTTCCTTCTTCACGCTTTTCTTGCGTGGCGCGACATAAACAACGTCGCCGGGCTTGAGAGCAGCATTGACCGAGCCCTTGCGCGTCCACTTCACTTCTTCGAAGGGAATGATACCGGTCTCGCGCTCCTCGACGAGCTTACCGGTCTTGTCCCGCCCCGGGCGGATTCCGACTTTCGCCTGGTCTTTCGAGGCTTCGAGCACGACAGCGAGCTTCCACGGCTCGATGTCGCTCCACACCGGCACGCCGGCCAGTGTCTTGCCCCAGTCTCCGGAGACGTCAATCGTCTGGTCGACACCGCGCCAGCCGCCATGTGTGCGGTCGTAATTGGTAAGGCCCTTGACCAAGGCTTTGCGCGCGGCGGCTTGCATCTGCGGATCGAGCGTGGTGCGGACCGAGAGACCGCCGCCGTAAAGCTTGTCCTCGCCGAAGCGGTCGAGAATGTCGCGGCGCACTTCCTCGGCGAAATACTCCGAGGCGAAGATCTTGGGACCGTAGGTGCGGGCCTGGACACCGAGCGGCTCCGCCTTTGCGACCTCTCCCTCCTCGCGTGTGGCAAAGCCGTTCTCGACGATGCGGTCGATAACCCAGTTCCGCCGCGCGATCGCGCGCTCGGGATAGCGGAAGGGATCGTAGTTGCTCGGCGCTTTGGGGAGCGTCGCGAGATAGGCCGAATCGGCCAGCGTGAGCTCGTTCAGCGACTTGTCCCAGTAGGTCTGGGCCGCGGCGGCAACGCCATAGGCGCCGGCGCCGAGATAGATCTCGTTGAGGTAAAGCTCGAGGATCTGCTCCTTGGTGAAGGCGCGCTCGATGCGGATGGCGAGGATCGCCTCTTTCAGCTTGCGCTCGACGTTCTGCTCGTTGGTGAGCAGGAAGTTCTTCGCGACCTGCTGGGTGATGGTCGAGGCACCGACCATGCGCCGGCCCGACTGCGCCGCGCTCAGGTTGGTGACGACGGCTCGGACGATGCCCTGGATGTCGAGACCGCCGTGCTGGTAGAAATTCTTGTCCTCGGCGGAGAGGAAGGCTTCGATCAGACGCTGGGGTACCGTCGTGATGGGAACGTAGATGCGCCGCTGGCGGGCGAACTCGGCGATGAGCCTGCCATCGTTGGCATGAATACGCGTCATCACCGGCGGTTCGTATTTGGCGAGCACCTCGTAGTCGGGCAGCTCTTGCGAGACCTTCCACAGGACGAAGGCAGCCGCGCCAGCCACCGCAATGACGAGAATCATGCCGGCGGCGAACATAAAGCCAACGAGGCGCAGGAAGAAGCCGCCGCGCCGCCGGCGCCGCCGCTGCTGCGGCGGCTTTACTGGAGCCGTAATATCCATGGTTTCTACCGTCCCGACCCCGCCATCTTCAGCCTCGCGGGGCACCCGTCCCAACCCTAACCAAGATTATGGCAATAAAAGGCAAGAGTCGCCTGGAAATAGCGATTTCCGCCCTCACCACGCGCGGCCAGCGTTAAGATCAGTAGGGCATGCGCGCGATGCGCTGGGCGAAATAGCCGTCAATGGCCGCAGTAACCGAATCGGTCATGCGATCGCGCCAGGCCTCGGAGATCAGCTGTTTCTCGTCGTCCGAGTTGCTCAGAAAGCCTAGTTCGAGCAGGACCGATGGCACATCCGGCGCCTTCAGCACGCGGAACCCGGCAGACCGCAGGCGCTTCGTGTGCAGAGTCCCCTTGGAGGCCAGCTCGCCAACGATCGACCTTGCGAACACCACCGACCGGTTCTGGGTCTCGCGCTGGGCAAGATCGATCAGGATATTGGCAACCACCTCGTCCGACTCCTTCGGCAGTTCGACGCCTGCGATGGCATCGGAGAAATTCTCCTTCGCCGCGAGTGCCCGGGCCTCGTCGTCGGTAGCCTGCTCCGACAAGGTGTAGACCGTGGCACCGCGCGCGTTGTCGATCTTGGCCGGGAAGTAATCGGCGTGAATCGAAAGGAACAGCCCTGCCCCCTTCTTCTGGGCAAACCGCACCCGATCCTGCAACGGTAAGAAGGTGTCGTCCGCGCGGGTGAGATGCACCTCGTAGCGCCCCGTGGCGTCGAGCTTCTCCTTCAGTTTTTTGGCGAACTCGAGCACCACCTCCTTTTCCGTGACCCCATTGGCGCTGCTCGTTCCTGGATCGACACCGCCATGGCCTGGGTCGAGCACCACGATGGGCTTGGCGTCAACGGGATGAGCCGGCGCCTGGGGCAGCGGCGCCGCGGCGCTTTCCACGCTCGCCTGCTTCGTTTCGCTCAGCTTGGCCTGGAAGGTCGGCTCGTCGGTCGGAACGAGGTCGATGACAAGGCGTGCCGGCTGGTCGTCGCGCGGCTCGAGCACGAAGGACCGGTCGATGAGGAACGGTCCGCTCACGTCGATCACGATCCGCGCCTTGCCGGGCGCGAACAGCCCATAGCGGTAAGCGGTGACGAGCCCCCGCCGCTCCTTGCCGATGCCGGGCGGCATTTGGAAGCTCACATCGGCGGCATCGACGATGACCCGATAGGGGTTTCCCAGAGCGAAGACATGCACGTCGACCTTCTTGGACAGATCGGCGATGAAGCGTGTGCGCTCGCGATCGCCGGCAAGACGGGCATCCTTGGCAACTGTCGCCTTGGAATCGGCCCGTGCGGGAGCCTCAAAGAGGCCGACAGGCGTCGAGAGGACCGCACCCGCCGCAACCCATGAGAGCGATACGAGAACCAAGGCACGCACAGATCGCATCGTTCCCCACACGCTTCGACTTCCACGCGGTCTTCTCGTCAGCGGCGCCTTGGCCCGGGGTCAAGATGCGCCAAATCAGGCTGGAATCCGGGCAATTGTTAACCAGGCTTGGTTAAGCGACCGTTGTGTCTCTTTGGCGGCGACCCTGACGGCTCTTGCCAAATCTCTCGGCAAACCCGTAATAAGGACTAGACTCAAGTTCATCTGAGTCCGCGCCCTGGACGCTACACAATAGCGATACGGGCCGAGATTGGTTTAGCGCGTCGGGACCGATGGATTGGGCCCAAGACGCCGGAAAGGCGGCCGCCAACGAAAGATGGCCCGCCCCTCTTGGAAACGCTGGCCGCAGATCGAAACGCGGCGAGTGAGGAATTGCGATGCAAGATCAGAGTGATCAGCTAAGCCATGGGAATCACCAGGCTTTCCTGACGCCGCTGACCGCTTGGCGGCCATCCATGGCCGAACCCCTGAGCCGGCAAGCCTGGCTCACCGTGGGTCGTCGCTTCGAATCATGGTCTATTGGTCATTGGCGCGCGCGGGCCTCAGGCTCACGCCCGGCGAGGCGGTCATCCATGCCGCCCTTCCCGGCCCGTGCGGCGGAGAACACACAACATGGCAAGCAAAATGCTAATCGATGCGGCGCATCCGGAAGAGACCCGGGTCGTCGTCGTGAAGGGCAATCGTGTCGAGGAATTTGACTACGAATCCGCGAATAGGAAGCAACTCAGAGGCAATATTTATCTTGCCAAGGTCACCAGGGTCGAGCCGTCGCTGCAAGCGGCGTTCGTCGATTACGGGGGCAACCGGCACGGCTTCCTAGCCTTTTCCGAAATTCATCCCGACTACTATCAGATCCCGGTTGCCGACCGGCAAGCGCTGATCGAGGAAGAGGCCGCGGAGCAAAGCCGTGCCTCGGCCGAGGAAGCCGCGGAGGACGAGGCAGCGGCTGGGCGCCGCCGCCGGCG
>CAYUTT010000053.1:0-9404 GCA_964447575.1 uncultured Methyloceanibacter sp. | reverse complement strand
CAGGGAAGCGTGCGGCGCGCGCTCGACCTCGTCTCGGGCGGCGGTATAGCGCTCTATGATGAGATACTCGCCAATTTTGCGGCGCTCCCGGAGCTCGACGGAGGCGCGCTGCACAAGCAGGTGGAGCAGCTTTCGGGCGCCGGCGAGACAGAACGGCTCGAGCTCTATCTTGCGCTCCTGCTCGGCCTGATCGAGCGGCTGATTCGCGTCAGTGCCACGGGCGAGGGGGCCGACGAGAAGGAACGGGACCTCGCCAGGTGTCTCGTGTCCAAAGAACATCTTGGCGCGTGGGCGGAGGCTTGGGAGGCCATCTCGGAGGCGCGCGCGGAAGCCCTCGCCCTCAACTTGGATCGCAGCCTGCTCGTGCTCGACGCTTGGTTCCGCCTCCAGCACCTCGCGCGGGAGCACCCCGTTTAGGGCGGTGCGGGAGCCCGCTTGCCGGGGGGCGTGTGCGAGGCTATGTCTCCGCCATGGCTCAGAAGCGGCCCTACTACATCACCACGGCGATCTCCTATCCGAACGACGCGCCGCACATCGGCCATGCCTATGAGGCGGTCGCGACGGACGCGCTCGCGCGTTTCCGGCGCCTGCAAGGGCTGGATGTGTTCTTCCTCACGGGCACCGACGAGCACGGCATCAAGATGCTCCAGACCGCGCGCGCGCAAGGCATCACGGCGGCCGAGCTCGCCGACCGTAACACGCCGAAGTTTCGCGAGATGGTGCGCGCGCTCAACTGCTCGAACGACGACTTCATCACGACGCGCGAGGCGCGTCATACGCGCGCGACGCAGGAGCTGTGGCGGCGCATGCAGGCAGCGGGCGACATCTATCTTGGCAAGTACGCCGGCTGGTACTCGGTGCGCGACGAGGCCTATTACGACGCGAGCGAGTTGCAGGACGGACCGGACGGCAAGAAGCTGTCGCCGCAGGGCACGCCCGTCGAGTGGGTCGAGGAGGAAAGCTATTTCTTCCGGCTTTCGGCGTTCCAGGACCGGCTGCTCGCGCACTATGACGCGCATCCGGAATTCATCGGACCCGAGACGCGCGCCAACGAGGTGAAGAGCTTCGTGCGCGGCGGTCTGCAGGACCTGTCCGTGTCGCGCACCACCTTCGATTGGGGCGTACCGGTGCCGGACGACCCCAAGCACATCATGTATGTCTGGGTCGACGCGCTGACGAATTACATCACCGGCGTGGGTTTTCCCGATGAAGACTCGGAAACCTTCAAGAAGTACTGGCCGGCGGACGTCCATATCATCGGCAAGGACATCATCCGCTTCCATACAGTCTATTGGCCGGCCTTCCTGATGTCGGCGGGGGTGGCGCTGCCGAAGCAGGTGTTCGGTCACGGCTTCCTCTATAACCGCGGGGAGAAGATGTCGAAGTCGGTCGGCAACGTCGTCGATCCTTTCGTGCTGGCCCACGACTACGGCGTCGATCAGATCCGCTACTTCCTGTTGCGCGAAGTGCCGTTCGGTCAGGACGGGAATTACAGCCGCGAGGGGATCGTCCAACGCATCAACGCCGATCTCGCCAACGATCTCGGCAATCTGGCGCAGCGGTCTCTGTCGATGATCGCCAAGAATTGCGGCGGGCGCGTTCCGGCGCCCGGGCCACTATTGCTCGACGATCAGGACATATTGGGCAGAGTGGACGTCCTTTATGAAGACGTAGCGTCCCGGATAGAATATTTCGCCATATCCAATGCACTAGAGATCATCTGGGCGGTAATAGCCGACGCCAACCGCTACTTCGCAAAGCAGGAGCCTTGGGCCCACAAGAAGACCGACCCCGAGCGCATGGGCACGATCCTCTACGTGACCGCAGAGGTCGTGCGCCAGGTGGCCATCGTGGTGCAGGCGGTGATGCCAGAGAGCGGCGCCAAGCTGCTGGATCAGCTTGCCGTGCCTGAAGATGCGCGTGATTTTGCCAGCCTCGGTCCGGCTGGCCGCCTCGAACCGGGAACAGCGCTACCGGCGCCGAGCGCTGTCTTTCCGCGGCATGTCGAAGGTGAGCCGCCGGCCGCCGCAGCATCGTAAGCCTGCGCTTAGCGGCAGAGCCGCCTGATCCGGGCCTCGTCGGCGCCCTCGACAAGGGCAGAACCGATTAGGAGGCGCGGGACCGACGTGTCGCCGAACCGCCTCACCATGTCGGCTTGAACGGGTGGGGTGGTCGCGTCCAGGGTGGTGTATTTGATATTGTTGCGGGCGAGGATCGCTTGGACCTGCCGGCAATAGGGACACCAATCGGCGTTATAGAGATAGACGCGCTTGGAGCAGCCGGCTTCGGCCAGCGTCGATGTGGCCAAGAGGAGCGCCGCGGCCGCGGATAAGACGCACAGGCTGCGGGCGAATTGCACGATCGTCGGCATTGCAAAATTCTCCAATCACGGTGCCCTGTGGGACGGCTGCCGTTGCCCCTATTGTGTCGCCGGCCCATATGCTGCAAATAGGGACCGGCCGGACTGATACCTGTCACCCTAGCAGTTTGAATTAACATAAGTATTCATCTCTCCGCGATGCTGATCGATAGTCACTGCCATCTCGACTTCCCGGAGTTGAAGGGCGACCTCGAGGCGGTGCTCCAGCGCGCCAAGGACGCAGGCGTGGGGCTCATGGTGACCATCTCGACCCGGGTCCAGCGATTCCACGAGTTGAAGACGATCGTCGAGTCGCACGACAACGTCTACTGCTCGGTCGGGACACACCCGCACAACGCGGCCGAGGAGCCGGACATCACGGTGGAGGAGCTTGTCGAGATCTCCCGTCATCCCAAAGTGGTGGCGATCGGCGAGGCGGGTCTCGACTATCATTACGACCACAGTCCCCGCGACGTGCAGAAGAAGAGTTTTCGGGCCCATATCGCCGCGGCGCGCCAGACTGGCCTGCCGCTCGTGATCCATGCGCGGGAGGCGGACGCCGACATCGCCCGCATTCTCGAGGAGGAGACCAAGAAGGGGGCGTTTCCGTTCGTGCTGCATTGTTTCACGAGCGGACCCGATCTCGCCCATCGCGGGCTTGCGCTCGGCGGCTTTATCTCTTTTTCGGGCGTCGTCACCTTCAAGAAGGCGGATGCCCTGCGAGACATTGCCATGGCCGTGCCTTACGACCGGCTCCTGGTGGAGACGGATGCGCCGTACCTCGCGCCGGAGCCCTATCGCGGCAAGACGAACGAGCCGTCGTTCGTGGTCCAGACCGCCGACCGCCTTGCGGTTTTGCGGGGAGTGAGCGAAGGGGAGATGGTCCGGACGACGACGGAGAACTTCTTCCGGCTGTTCAAGAAGGTGCCGCGGCAGGCCTTGAGAGCGCAGTCAAGCGCCGCATGAGCCTGAAGGTCACCATTCTCGGCTGCGGCACCTCAGGCGGCGTGCCCCGCATCGGCAACGAGTGGGGGGCTTGCGATCCAGCCAATCCGAAGAACAGACGCCGGCGTTGCGCGCTCCTGGTGGAGCGGCAAGGGGCGGATGGGGTGACGCGCGTGCTCGTCGACACACCGCCGGATCTGCGCGAGCAGTTGATTGACGTAGGCGTCGGCCTCCTCGATGGCGTGCTCTACACGCACGAGCATGCCGATCATTGCCATGGCATCGATGACTTGCGCATGGTCGCCTATAACGGGCGGCGGCGCGTCGACGTCTATCACGACGCGAAGACGGGCGTCGTACTCCGGCAACGCTTCGCTTATTGCTTCGAGACGCCGCCCGGAAGCGAGTATCCGGCCGTGCTCAGCGGCCACGACATTCACCCCGGCGAGCCGGTCCGTATCGCGGGCCCAGGCGGCACGATCGAGGCCCTACCGTTTCTCCAGAAGCATGGGACAGGCGAGACGCTCGGCTTTCGTTTCGGCGGCATCGCTTATTCCCCGGATGCGAGCGACTTTCCCCAAAGCTCCGTGCCGTATCTCGATGGCCTCGAAGTGTGGATCCTCGACGCCCTGCGCTATACGGGTCACCCCAGTCATCTGTCCGTCGAGCAGGCGCTGTCCTGGGTCGCGCGGCTGAAACCGAAGCGCGCCGTGCTCACGCATATGCACGTGGATCTCGACTACGAGACGTTGTCGGCGGAGCTGCCGGAGGGGGTGGAGCCTGCCTATGACGGCATGGTGCTAGAAACCGAGGTTTGACGTCGGCACGTTGATCTGGACCCGGCCCGTGCCCACGCCCGAGGCGTCGCTATCGGTGTTTTCGGAATAGTCCGCCGTCGCGCGGATGTTGAAGCTGTCCGGGTTGGCGAACGTCACGCCGCCGCCGATCGTATTCAGAGCGCCGGCATCGGTCAGAGACTGGTTCGATACATCCACGCTTGACTTGAAGAAGGCGAAAGGCGCGATGCTGGCATTCTCGCCCGCTTCGAAGCGGCGTTTCACCTCGGGGCCTACGCTCAGGCGCGTGACGTCCACGGACGTGCCGTCAAGACCGGTCATCCCCAAGCTCGTCTTCTCGTTGAGATGCGTGATCGCGCCGCTTTGGCTCAGTTGCCAGCCTTGCCAGCCCCATTGGCCCGTCACCTTCGCCTCGCCGAGCATGCGGTCAGTGCCGAAAGCCGTGCTGCCGGCGCCGGTGACGGCGGTATCCTGGGCTGTTCCCCAGGCGGCCTTGGCGTCGAGCAGGACGTGCGGCGTCACGCGATAGGCGAGGTAGGGGCCGGCCATGTAGGCCGTACCCTTGGCGGCTTCGGGCGCCGCTAAAACGGTTTGGCGGCCCTCGTCGAGCTGAACCAGCCCCCCAATCAGAAGATCGTTGTCGACGCGGTAGTCTGCGCCGACGAAGGTGGTTAGTCCGCTGCCTTCCTTGGTGCCGGATTGGGTAAAGGCCTCGCGGCGGCCTTCCGCCCAGAAGTCGAGCTTCGGCACGGCCTGGCGCGGCAATTGGGGCACGGGAAGAGTTTCGCCCGAGACCTCGGCCGCCTCCTTGAGCTTTGCCGCGTCGGCTGCGGACAGCGACGAACGCCATTGGCTGAGACTCGTAGCGAAATTGGCGTTCGTTCCATCCGGCGTCATGGCGAACGGCATCACGGCGGCGGTGCCGGGCACGTTCAGCCGATCGGCGCGATTTTTCGCGGGGCCGACCGCGAGCGTGCGGTTGAGGCGCCGGCGCAGATGATCTTCGGTCAGGGCATAGGCGTCAGAGCATGCCGCCGTGCCGTCGACACAGAGCTCGTTCGCGAGCCCAGCCTGCGGTGAGGTGACTAGGCTCAATCCGGCGAAAAGAGAAACGGCTGGCGCAAAGGCCACCGCGAAGCGCAAACCTTGCATCGTCGAAACTTCCCTCGGTCGGTCTGCCTCCAATGGCACCCGATGGCAGTTAACGAGGTCTGAATCGCGCCGGATTTTGCGGCGCACCATTAGCCTAGACTCACCCTGAAGGCCTTAGGCGTCAACGCCTAATGTGCGGCAGTTTGCCGTTGACTCGGGCAAAGCCAATTGCAGGATCACCTCGGCCACTTGCTCCGGGGTGTTCAAGGCGCTCGGGTCCTCCCCGGGAAAGGCCTCGGCGCGCATGCGCGTCGCGGTTGCACCGGGGTCGACCAAGTTCACCTTGATAGAACTGTCGGCGGTCTCGTTGGCGTAGGTCTTTGCCAGGGCTTCGAGCGCCGCTTTGGAGACGGAATAGGGGGCCCAATAGGCACGGCCATCCCGCGCCACTCTCGACGAGGTCACGAAGACCACTCGGCCCGCATCGGAAAGGCGAAGCAGAGGATCGAGCGTGCGGATCAGCCGCCAGTTGGCGGTGAGATTGACCGCGAGCACGCGCTCCCAGATTTCCGAGGGGACGTGCGTGAGCGGGCGCAAGCCGCCGAGGATGCCGGCGTTGCCGACAAAAATATCGAGCCGTCCGAAACGCTCGTAGAGCGAAGGACCGAGGGCATCGATTGTTGCGCCGTCCTCCAGGTCGAGCGGGATGAGGGTTGCCTTACCGCCCTCCGCCTTGATGGCGTCGTCGACCTCTTCCAACGATTTCTGTGTGCGCGCGAGCAGCAGCACATGCGCGCCTTCGCGCGCGAAGAGGAGCGCGGTCGCGTGCCCAATGCCACGCGACGCCCCGGTAATAAGCGCAATGCGGTCTGTGAGACGTTGTCGGGTCAACCGACCTCGGCGAGGAAGGAGAGCTGCTTCTGTTGCGGCGGGCCTTCGCGGTCGCGCAGGCGGGTCGGGTATTCGCCGGTGAAGCAATGGTCGGTGAATTGCGGATGGTCGTCGTCGCGGCCTTCGTAGCCCATCGCCTTGTAGATGCCATCGACGGAGAGGAAAGCCAGCGAGTCGGCGCCGATGAAGGCGCGCATTTCCTCGATGGTGCGATGGGCGGCAAGCAGCTTGTCCTGTTCCGGCGTATCGATGCCGTAGAAGTCCGGATGCGCGATGGGTGGGCTCGAAATTCGCATATGCACTTCCTTGGCGCCCGCCTCGCGCATCATCTGCACGATCTTCACCGAGGTGGTGCCGCGGACGACGCTGTCATCGATGAGCACGATGCGCTTGCCCTTGACCTGAAGCTCGTTGGCGCTGTGCTTCAGCTTCACGCCGAGCTGGCGGATACGCTGCTCGGGCTCGATGAAGGTTCGGCCCACATAGTGGTTGCGGATGATGCCGAACTCGAACGGCAAGCGGGATTCTTGTGCGTAGCCGATAGCCGCCGGGACGCCTGAATCGGGAATGGGCACGACCATATCGGCATCGGCGGGGGCCTCGCGCGCCAATTGCTGCCCCATCTCTTTGCGCACGTCGTAGACGGAGCGGCCGCCGATGATGGAGTCGGGACGCGCGAAATAGATGTATTCGAAGATGCAGAGGCGCGCCGGGAATGCGGGCACGAATCTGTGGCTCTCCAGTCCCTCGTGCGTGGCGACCACCCCCTCGCCGTTCTCCACCTCCCGTACGAACTCCGCGCCGATGATGTCGAGCGCGCAGGTTTCGGAGGCGAGCACCCAAGCGTCGCCCAACCGGCCGAGCACGAGGGGGCGAATACCGAAGGGGTCGCGGGCACCGACAAGCTTCTTATTGGTCATGCCGACCAGCGCGTAGGCGCCTTCGACTTGCAGCAACGCTTCGATGAAGCGCTCGACGAAGAGGCGCTTCTCGCTGCGGGCGACCAAGTGGAGAATCACCTCGGTGTCGGTGGTCGACTGGCAGATGGCGCCCTTCCTGATGAGGGATTCGCGCAAGGTGAGCGCATTGGTGAGGTTGCCGTTATGACCGAGGGCAAAGCCGCCGGACTCCAGGTCGACGAAGAGCGGCTGCACGTTGCGCAATACGGCATCGCCGCAGGTGGAGTAGCGCACATGGCCGATTGCCATATCGCCCTTGAGACGGTCGATCACGGGGCGGGAGGTAAAGTGGTCGCCGACGAGGCCAAGACGGCGTTCGGTGTGAAAATGCTCCCCGTCGAAGCTGACAATACCTGCGGCTTCCTGGCCGCGATGCTGGAGCGCGTGCAGGCCGAGCGCGGTCAAGGCTGCGGCGTCGGGATGATTGAAGATCCCGAATACGCCGCACTCTTCGTGCAGCCGGTCTTCTTCCAGCCAGTCCAAAGCGGGATCGCTAACCTCGACCTGTTCGGTCACGGGCATAGGCCTCCTCCCCATAAATAGGCGCCCTGGCGAGGGCTTCAATGCCACGCAACTTTTTACCTTACGCGGGCGCTTACGACGGCTGGTCGGGCAGCGCCGGCGCGCCTTCCGTTCCGGGCTCTTCCTCCGGCCGATCGTCGTCCTTGCCGGGTAGGTATTGCTCGGGATCCATGGGCAGCAGGGACTCGATGGCCACCTGCGTGCGTTGGAGAATGGGATAGGAGCGTGCCTCGCGGACCCACTCCGGCTGGTCCCGGGCGAGCGCGGTGAACAGGATGAAGACGATGGCGACGAGGAGAAATCCCCGCGCCAGGCCGAAAACGAAGCCCAGTGTCCGGTCGAGCGCGCCGACCCGGCTGTCCAGGACCTTGTCGGAAATCCTGAAGGTGATCAGGCTCACGATGATCAAGGTGACGATGAAGACGGCGGCGGCGAAGACGATCTGAGCGATGCTCGGATTGTCGATATAAGGGCTCAAGACCTCGTAATAGCGCGGCGTAAAATAAAGGGCCGCGACGGCGGCCATGGCCCAGGAGAAAATCGAGAGAACCTCACGGGTGAAACCGCGCACCATGGCCAGGAAGCCCGAGACGAGCATGATGACGATCAAAATGATATCGAGCCAGGAGATTGGCATAACGCGAGGCTCCCTCGGGCAGATGGCGTCAGAGTATCACGATTCCTCGGGATGAAGCACAATTGGCCCCGCCCGGCAATGACCTACGGGTGACACTTGCCGCATTGTCGCAGGAAAACGCTAGTCCGTGGGCAGGGCGAACCAGGCGACGAGCTCGTCGAGTTGAGAGACGGGACTGAGCGCTATCTCTGGCGCCTCGCGGCCGCCGGAGAGAGAGGCCGCGGGCGCGACGGCACGGGAAAAGCCGAGCTTGGCCGCTTCCTTCAGGCGCTGGTCCATGTGGCCGACGGCGCGCACCGCGCCGGTCAGGCTCACCTCGCCGAAATAGACCGCGTCCTCGGGCGCCGCGCGCCCAGAGAACGAGAACAGTAGAGCGGCGGCCGCGGCGAGATCGGCGGCGGGCTCGGTCAGGCGCAAGCCCCCGGCGACATTGAGATAAACGTCGTGGGCGCCGAGTCTGACGCCGCAACGGGCCTCGAGCACGGCGAGCAGCATGGAGAGCCGATTGGGATCCCAGCCGACCACAGCCCGGCGCGGTGTGCCGAGCGCCGAGGGGGCCACGAGCGCCTGTATTTCCACCAGGAGCGGCCGTGTTCCTTCCATGCCGGCCAAGACGGCGGTGCCGGGCGTGCCGCGGTCGCTGTCATTTAGGAACAGCGCCGAAGGGTTCTCCACCTCCTTCAGCCCCTCGTAGCGCATCTCGAACACGCCGATCTCATCGGTCGGGCCGAAGCGATTCTTGACGGCGCGCAGGATGCGGAACTGATGGCCGCTCAGGCTCTCGAAATAGAGCACGGTGTCGACCATGTGCTCGATCACTTTGGGCCCCGCGATCTGACCGTCCTTGGTGACGTGGCCGACCAGCACGAGGGTCGAGCCGCTCGCCTTGGCGTAGCTGATGAGCGCCGCGGCGCAGCCGCGCAGCTGGGAGATTGTGCCGGGCGCGGATTCGATCCCTTCCGACCACAGCGTCTGCACCGAGTCGATCACGACGAGCGCCGGCGCCGGCGCGCTACCGAGCGTGGCGATGATATTGGCGATGTTGGTCTCGGTGCCGAGCGCGACGGGCGCTTGGGCCAAACCGAGGCGCGTGGCGCGCATGCGCACCTGCGCGGGGGCCTCCTCGCCGGAAAGGTAGACGACGCGCGCGCCGTCCTGCGCGAGTTCCGCCGCGGCCTGAAGGAGAAGCGTCGACTTGCCGA
>CAYUTT010000052.1:0-9408 GCA_964447575.1 uncultured Methyloceanibacter sp. | reverse complement strand
ACTCAGTTCACCGAAGCTGAGCTTTCTTTGCCGGGAGGCGCTTCTCCCCTTGCGCAATTGCCAAGAGAGACCGTGCACCCCTGGGGCAAGTTCTCGGTTGCCGCCGTGAGAATGGGAGGGGTTGAGCTTGGCCGAGGCACGCCTCGCGTCCGCTGTCCTCCGAGAACACAGTGCGGGTATCCGAGGCCCCGACCCTAGCGCAGGAGTGTGCTTTGCTTTTCCCAATCGTGGTTGGAAAGTGGCAGCCAAAGCATTGCCAAGTTGCGCCCCAAATTTTGCCAAGTCAGTACCGCGCTGCAGCAAAATATTCTGGCCGCGCTTGGATAGGCCGGCAAAAGTATGAGCGATTTGCGCGGTTAGCGCTGGGCCTTGCCGGAGGTGGACGGAAGGTGCTGGATGGCGATGCGCATCAGCTCGGGCAGCGTGCGTACACCGAGCTTCGCCTTGAGTTGCGTGCAGGTGTTCGCCACCGTCTTGTAGCTGACATGCAAATGCTCGGCGATGACGCCATAAGGCTTGCCTTCGGCCACGAGCGCGAGGGTCTGCAACTCGCGCACCGTCATGCGGCGTAGCGGGTTGGTCGTACCCCGCGCCTCCATGAAGGCGACTTCCGAGGCCAGATCGTGGCTGAGATAGGGCCGGTTCTCCCGAACCCTCTGGAAGGCCTTCTGCACTTCCTCGGGCGCCGTGTCCTTCAGGACGTAGCCCGTCGCTCCAACCTCGAGCGCACGGCTGACGATGACCGGATCCGAGTGCATGGTGAACACCAAGATTGGCGTCTGCTGGTCGTGAAGGCGGAGACGGCGGATGAAGGACAGACCGCCCAGCGCGCCTGTCCGCATGGCGAGGTCGACGATAATCACATCGGGCTTCTGCGTCCGATACAGACGGAAGCCATCGGCCAGGGTTTGCGCCTGCACGATCTGATCTACGCCGACATCCTCAAGCAGCTGGCGGCAGCCCTGCAAGACAATCGGATGGTCGTCTATGACGAGAACACGGGTCATGTCAGCTCCCCAACCAATTCTGGCGCTGGTGTGCGCTCTTTGCGTTCTTTATGCACTGGAATCTCCACGCGTATCGTCGTCCCTTCGGACGGTGCGCTCTGAACTTCGCAAGATCCGCCGAGCGAGCGCACGCGCTCGGCCATTGTGGTTAGCCCGAAGCCCTTGGGAGTCGACGGGGCAATTCCCCTGCCATCGTCGATAACCGTCAAGCGGAGGATGGCCGCTGGACGCCCCTTCCCCTTGCCGCCGGTCACTTGTTCCTCGGCGAGATCAACAACAATCTGCGATGCTTGGCCGTGGCGGATGGCGTTGGTGATCGCCTCTTGGATGCAGCGGTAGACGGTCAGGTCGACGGGCTCGCCATAAGACTTGGCGAGCGTGCCGAGATTGGTGCGTATCCGCGTGTCCGGGTGTCGTTTCTGAAGGCCCGCAGCGAGCTCGGCGATGAGATCGGCAAACTTGACCCGGCCGAGGGGACCGGGACGCAGCTTCTTGATAAGCGCCCGGTTCATGGCCTTGAGCCGCTCGGCAATCGACAGAATCTCACTGACGCGACGCGAAATCTCGGCGGTGCGGTCATGGGGCAATCGATCGGCGATGGTCTTAATCGAGGAGGCGTTGGCGGCGATGCCAAATAAGCAGGGTCCCGCCTCGTCGTGAAGCTCATTGGCGATTTCGCGCCGCTCTTCCTCCTGGACCGTAATGAGCTGACGATAGAGACGGCTGTTCTCCTCACGCGCCGTGTCAAGCGCGCTCGCAAGCGTATTGAAACGATTGGTGATGACCCCGAGTTCCTTCACCTTGGACGGCTTGAGTCGCGTCGCATAGTGACCGTCCTCGAGTTTCAGCATGCCGCTCGATAGACTGGCGAGCGGATTGAGCACACGGCCAAGGACGACATAGAGAATGGCAAGAACGAGCGCGTTGAGGCCCAACCAGACGACGGCCAGCGAGGAGAAGTCCTGCCAGTCCTCCGCAATCTCGTCGGCCGGTTCGCCAAGAATGACGATGGGGTTCCCATGGCCTTCCACAACGCGCACCTCGCGGTCGGCGACACTGGGGCGTACCAGCGCGGTGAACCAGGCAGGCGCATAGGGCTCGGCTGAATTGCCGGATTGGCTCGGCGAGATGGCGGCGAGCTGGCCCGTCTCGTCCATGATCATGATGCGAACATGGCGCAGATTCTCGAGCTGAAGCGGCAATTTCTGATCGAGCCCGCTCCGCTTGCCCTGCGCCACGAGGTCCTTGAGGGTCGCGGTGACAAAGCGCTCGGCGACCTCGAGCGACGCCTCCATCTCGACCTGCGTGGCCGTGCGGGCGTTGAAAATCGAGACCGCGCCTGCCACGAGGGCGGCAAGAAGGTTAATCGCTCCTACCGCGACCAGTAGTTGCGTTCGGACCGGGCGGTCATACCAAAGCTTTTGCAGCACGCCTCGAAAGTCTCCACAACGAGAGGTGCCTCACACCATTGACGTGGGCACAATGCAAGGGCCGTTCCGGCTTTACTTTAACGCGGCCCGCGCCTTCGTCTCCCGCCTCCTACTTACTTATTGCAAGCTTTGGTATTGGGAGTCGCCAAAAAATGCAGTCGAGGCCGGAAGTGGAGAAATAGCAATGCCAAGCGTGGAAATAGCGTTGCAAGATATTCCCGAGCACTATTGGGAGACTACCCCAAAGACGGCCTCGTGCGTGACGGCTAGCGTGGCAGGACTTGACCCTTCCCGGGGTGCAATTTGCCATATCCCGTGAGGGCTTGAGAAGACGAGTCTGCCGGCTTGTAGCAGGTCGCTCCCAGCGTCTCCTTCCCACGAAGCTGCTGAGCCTTGCCAAGCCGCCGCGGGGCGGGGGTGCGGCGGTCACGTGCGCACCCCCGCTAACCCTTGTGGGCGGCCCTTGGTTCCCCACTCCGCATGCGACCTGCGGCTTACGCGGCTAGATAAAGCGGCGCGTGCCAGCTTCAGGTGGCCGGACGCGGCACCGCCTGCTGCGCGCCGCGCAGCCTGACGCCTTTCACCAGTGCATAGATCGCGGGAATGACGATCAGCGTCAGCAGGGTCGAGGAGACCATGCCACCAATCATGGGCACGGCGATGCGCTGCATCACCTCGGCTCCCGTGCCCTGCGCCCACATGATCGGCAAGAGGCCCGCCATGATCGCGGCAACGGTCATCATCTTGGGCCGAACGCGTCCGACCGCGCCCTCCATGATGGCGCTGTGCAGATCCCCCGCATCGAACGGCCGCGCCTCGGTCGCACATTTCTGTGTGTACTTTTTGAGCGCGTTGTCGAGATAGATCAGCATGACGACGCCGGTCTCGGCGGCGACGCCGGCAAGCGCGATGAAGCCGGTGACGACCGCCACCGAGAAGTTGAAGCCGAGCCACCACATCAACCATAGACCTCCGACCAGCGAAAACGGCACGGACAGCATGACGATGAGCGTCTCGGTGAGGCGCCCGAAATTCAGATAGAGCAGCACGAAGATGATGAGGACGGTGAGCGGCACGACGATCTGGAGGCGCTCCTTGGCGCGCTCCAGATATTCGAACTGACCGCTCCAGGTCACGTAGTAGCCGGTTGGAAAATCGACTTGGCTTGCCACGGCGGCTTGCGCGTCCGCCACATAGCTTCCGATGTCGCGATCGCGGAAGTCGACAAAGACATAGAGCGCGAGCTGGGCATTCTCGGTGCGGATCATCGTGGGCCCTTGCGAGAGACTGACCTTCGCTACCTCGCCCAAAGGCACGGTGCCGCCGTCCGGCGTCTGGATCAGCACCTCACTCGCTATGGCTTGGGGGTCGTTGCGGTAGTCGGGCGGATAGCGAACGGCGACATTGTAGCGTTCTCGCCCTTCCACGGTGGTGGTGACGGATTCGGCGCCGAGCGCGGTGGCGATCACGCTCTGTACGTCGCCCACCATGAGCCCGTAACGGGCGAGCTGCGAACGGTCCGGATCGATGTTCACGTAGTAGCCGCCAGTGGCGCGTTCGGCATAGGCGCTGGTCGTACCGGGCACGGTGCGGATCGCCGCCTCGATCTGGCGTGCGAGCTGTTCCATCTCGCCGAGATCGCGACCCATGACCTTGACCCCGACCGGCGTGCGGATACCCGTCGACAGCATGTCGATGCGCGCCTTGATCGGCATGGTCCAGGCATTGGAGAGGCCGGGGAACTGCAGCGCCTGGTCCATCTGGGCGATCAGCCCATCGATGGTGAGCCCTTCGCGCCATTCGCTTTCCGGCTTCAGGTTGATGACCGTCTCGAACATTTCCATGGGCGCAGGGTCGGTTGCCGTCGTTGCGCGGCCCGCCTTGCCCCAGACGGACTCAACCTCCGGAAAACTTTTGATGATCTTGTTCTGGGTCTGGAGCAACTCGCCGGCCTGTGTGACCGAGATGCCGGGTAATGTCGTCGGCATATAGAGCAGTGTCCCCTCGTTCAGGTTCGGCATGAACTCGCTGCCGATCTTCGAGGCAGGCCACAGGCTCACGCTGAAAATCGCGAGCGCGATGAGAATTGTCGCCACCTTGAACTTCAGCACCAGCTCGATCACCGGGCGGTAGATCCAGGTCAATATGCGATTCACCGGGTTCTTGCGTTCCGGCATGATGCGGCCGCGCACGAACAGCACCATGAGCGCCGGCACGAGAAGGATCGAAAGCAGCGCCGCGGCACCCATGGCGAATGTCTTGGTATAGGCGAGCGGCCTGAACAGGCGTCCTTCCTGCGCCTCCAGCGCGAAGATCGGAAGGAAGGACACGGTGATGACGAGGAGGCTGAAGAACAGCGCGGGCCCAACCTCGACAGCCGCTTCGACGACGACCTCGATGCGCGACTTGCCGGGAGGCGCATGTTCGAGGCGCTTGTGCGCGTTCTCGATCATGACGATGGCCGCATCCACCATGGCGCCGATAGCGATGGCGATACCGCCCAAGCTCATGATGTTGGACGAGAGGCCCAAGGCCCACATGCAAATATAGGCGATGAGGACCCCAAGCGGCAGCGTGACGATGGCGACGAGCGCGCTTCGCGCATGCATGAGAAAGATGACGCACACGAGCGCGACGATGAGGCTTTCCTCAATCAGCGTGCGCTTCAGCGTGTCGATGGCGCGGTAAATCAGGTCGGAGCGATCGTAGACCGTCTCGATGGTGACGCCCTCGGGCAGGCTCGGCGCGATCTCGGCCAGCCGCTCCTTGGCGTGTTGAATCACGGAAAGCGCGTTCTCGCCGAAGCGCTGCAGCACGATGCCGGAGACGACCTCCCCTTCCCCATCGAGCTCGGCGATGCCGCGACGCTCGTCCGGGACGAGCTCGACCCGGGCTACATCCTCCACGCGCACCGGCACGCCGCCCTCATTCTTGACGACGATCTCCTCGATGTCTTCCAGACCGGTGAGGTAGCCGCGCCCCCGCACCATGTATTCGCGCTCGGAGAGCTCGAGCGTGCGCCCGCCGACGTCCATGTTGCTCTCGCGGATGACGTCTCTGATCTTCGAGAGGGGAATGCCGAGCGCCTGAAGCCGGCGCGGATCGACGACGACGCTGTACTGCTTCACGAAGCCGCCGACGCTCGCGACCTCGGCCACGCCTTGGGCCTTGGACAGGCCGAAGCGCACATACCAGTCCTGCAGCGTTCTCAGCTCGGCGAGGCTGTGTTGCGCGCTGCGCAGGACATATTGGTAGACCCAGCCCACGCCCGTCGCGTCGGGGCCGAGTTCCGGGGTGACACCCGCCGGCAGGTCCTTCGCGGCGGAATTTAGATACTCTACAACGCGCGAGCGCGCCCAATAGATGTCGGTGCCGTCGTCGAAGATCACATAGACGAACGAGACGCCGAAAAACGAGAAGCCGCGCACGACATGGGCCTTCGGCACGGTCAGCATCGCGGTCGTGAGCGGGAAGGTGACCTGGTCCTCGACCACTTGCGGCGCTTGGCCCGGATACTCCGTAAAGACGATAACCTGGACGTCGGAGAGATCGGGGATGGCGTCCAGCGGCACCTGCTTCACGGCATAGATGCCGACCAGCGTGACAAAGATCGTGGCGATGCTTACGAGGACGACGTTTCGCGCCGACCAGCGGATGATGCCCGCGATCATGGCGCCGGCTTTTGGTGCACGAGGCCTTGGAGAGCGGCTCTCAGATTGCTCTCGGAATCGATGAGAAAGGTTGCGGAGGTCACGACCTCCTCGCCCTTCTCCACGCCTTCCAGCACCTCGACATATCCGCCGCCGGCGCGGCCGATCTTGACCTCCCGTGGCTCGAACCGGCCCTCGCCCTTGGCAACAAGGACGACTTTGCGCGTGCCGCTGTCGAGCACCGCACTCACCGGCACCGCGGCGACCGGCGCGTCCTCGGCCCCAGGATGCAGTAGGACATCGGCATACATGCCAGGCCTGATACGGCCGTCCTCGTTCGGCAGCTCGATGCGCACGGCTACCGTCCGCGTCTCGGGCTTGATCATCTCCGGGTAGATGAAGGTCACTTTTCCTTCATGCGGCGCGTTGGGGAAGGCGCGCAAGGTGACGGTGGCGGGCGTGCCAACGGCGATGCCACCGATGTCGGCCTCGGCCACCTCGGCGATGATCCAGACATTCGAATGATCGGCGATGCGAAAGAGCTCGTCGCCCGCCTTCACGAACTGTCCGTCGATCACGCTCTTGGCGGTCACGTCGCCGGTCGTAGGCGCGGGCCAATCGAGGGTACGGGGGTTCTCCTTGGTCCGGCGCACTTCGTCGATGCGTGCCTCGGGCACACCAAGGTTCCGCAATCTCTGGATCGCCCCGTCGACGTCGCGGCCCCCGTCACGGCCTTGCGCCCGCATGGCCACGAGGAGATCGGCCTGCGCGAGCTGGATCTGCGGACTGTAGAAACGGAAGAGCGGCTGGCCCTCTTCCACATGCTGGCCCGTCTTGTCGACGAACAGGTCCTCGATATAGCCGTCTGAGCGTACCGTAACGATGGTAAGCGTCGATTCGTCGTGCTCCACCCTTCCGGCCGCCCGGATGCTTTGCCAGACCGGCTTCTCGCCGACCGCCTCGGTCCTCACCCCGCTCCGTTGTATCTTTCCGGGGCTGACGGTGACCGTATCACCGTCGTCGACCTCGTCCGCGTAGACCGGGATGTAGTCCATGCCCATGGAGTCCTTCTTCGGCACCGGCGAGGTGTCGGGGTGCCCCATGGGATTGCGGTAATAGAGGATCTTGCGCTCGGTCTTGGCTCCGGCCTCGTCATGCGCGTGCTCGGTCGCTGCATGCGTGGCCAACGGCTCGGGCCACTGCACATACCAATAGGTCCCCGCGGCGCCGACCAGGATGCCAACAACCAGGAGCGCTAAACTGTTCAGACGCTTCATGTCGCGCGTCTCCAAATCCTCGATTTGCGGAACCTCCGCCATACTGGGCGGAGACCTTTCCCGGCCGCATGCGCGCGAGCGGACGCTCACGCGGGCGGCGCGGCTCAATGTCGAGGATCAGACGCGGGGCGGCGGGGGCGGCGGGATGTAGGCCTGCGACTGCACGGCCGACGTGAAGCGCCAGGATTTCTGATCGGACTGCTGTAGAGCGGCCGCGCCCGATGCTGCCGGCAGGACCGCCGTCAGGCCGAGTCCCAGGCACAGGCAATTGCCGCCGCAGCCGGAATGGTCGTCGCAGGGTGCCTTGGCTTGACCCGTCTGCGCTTGACGCGGCTGTGACTCGTGTTCGACCGCGGCGTGGCGTCCCTGCGTCTTAGGCTCGGCCTGCGAGGTCTGGGCATGCTTGGCGCAATCCGTGTGCGCCGCCGCGGCTTTGGCCGGGCCCTCGGTAGCAGCGGCGGGCGTACTCACCCCCGCCAAAGGAAAGGCGGCGAGAGCGAGGGTCAAACTCGCGACGATGAAGGCACGGAGCCTGGTCATGATAGGCAGGATTATGTGGCCGCCCCCCTTAACGTCAAGTGACAGTGCCGTGAGCAAGGCTATTTTTCGCGCAGTTTCAACATCATGGGGCGCGCTCAACCGAGGCGTTTGCTGAATTTGCCCGGTATGTGGGCAATTGACCTGTCTCAAGGTTGCGGCAAATCGCTTCGGGTGAGGGTCTGTCATGAATTCACCAAGCATGCGTCCTATCAAAAGGTGAGGAACCCTATGAGCCTCTTTAAGATTCGACTGGAGCTTGCCCGCGACCACGATTTCCCCGAGGGGAGCGCGCAGCACGGCTACGAGTTCACCGCGCCGCTTGGCGACGACGACCGCATTGATCACGAAGCGTGGCAGACATACCGGGACCGCTGCCGGGTGTGGCGCTTCTGGGAAGGCGAGGATGACGAGGTCGGCCATCTCATCCGCAAGCCTGGCGGCTCATGGGCGTTCCACTACGACCTGCTCGGCGATCCGGACGACGACGAGGCGGGCTACCGCTTCGGCGATCATGCGTTCAGGCCGAGAGAGTATGTTTCCATCAAGGAGCATGACGACGCGATGCGGACCTTCAAGGTCGTCATGGTCCAGCCTCTGGAATGAGGCGATCAACGCAAGAGGCCCTGCGCGCGCTATATGTCTGTTCGGAATCTGGAACATGTGCTCCGCCCACGCTCCGTCGCAGTGATCGGCGCAAGCGGCGAGCCAGGGTCGGTGGGCCACACGCTCACCAGAAACATGCTGTCCGCCGGCTTCGAGGGCTCCGTTTATCTCGTCAACCCGAAGCGCACGTCGATCGACGGACATAAGTGCTTCAAGTCGGTCGAGGCGTTGCCCGAGACGCCCGAGCTTGCGGTGATCGCCACACCGCCGGATACGGTGCCAGGCATCATCGAGGCGATCGGCAAAAGGGGAACGCGCGCCGCCATCGTCATCACCGCAGGTTTCAGCGCCGCGCTCAAGCAGTCCATTCTCGATGCGGCTCGCCCCTATTGCTTGCGCATCATCGGCCCGAATTGTCTCGGCATCTCCGTGCCGGAGATCGGCCTCTCTGCCAATTTCGGGCTGAACACGCCGAAGGTAGGGTCGCTTGCTTTTCTCTCCCAGTCGGGCGCGCTCATGACCGGCATCCTCGATTGGGCCACCTCGCGCCATATCGGCTTTTCCTATGTCGTGTCGATGGGGGACATGGCCGATGTCGATGTGGGCGACCTGCTCGACTTCCTCGCCGCCGACGTCTCGACCAGCGCCATCCTCGTCTATCTCGAGACCATCCCGGCCGCCCGCAAATTCATGTCGGCGGCGCGCTCCGCCGCCAGAGCCAAGCCCGTGATCGCGATCAAATCGGGCCGCGACGCGGCGGCCGCTCAGGCGGCTGCGACCCATACTGGCGCACTCGCCGGAAGCGACGACGCCGTCAGCGCCGCATTCCGCCGCGCCGGGCTCGTCCGCGTCGAGGAACTCGAAGAGCTGTTCACCGCCGCCGAGACGCTTGCCAGCTTGA
>CAYUTT010000051.1:4061-9417 GCA_964447575.1 uncultured Methyloceanibacter sp. | reverse complement strand
TTTCTGGTGCCGGGCTTTGCCAAGTTCGTCGTGGTCAAGAAGCCGGCCACCAAAGAGCGGAAGGGCATCAACCCGTTCACCAAGGAGCCGGCCGTCTTCAAGGCGAAGCCGGCCCGCAAGGTCCTGAAGGTGCGCCCCGTCAAGGCGGCGAAAGACGCCGTCTGACGGCCACCCAATCCGATCGACAGGTCTCGCGAGGGCCGGGGCTTGGCCTTACAGGCTCCGGCCCATCGCGGTGTCCCTCACGAGGGCCGATTCGGGGACAGGCGCCCTCGTCTCAAGTTTGCTCTCCGGTGCTGCGAGTGTTGCGTTCACCGCCTCGCGATAGCCGTAGCGGTCGATGAAGGGCGCGAGCCGTTCGGCCACTTTCCGCGCGATGTCCTTGGGCAGCCGGTAGGACGACACCCGGTGGTCCGAGCGGTCGGTTAGGATCGCGCGCATCGGCCCTTCCGCCTCCTCGAACTTCTCTAGCCCCAGCCTCTCATAAATGCGGCGCATCGAGCCGATCGGATCTTCGATCAGATCCTCATAGCGGATTTCGACCAGCTTCTCCTCCGGGATCAGATGCCGGTCTTCCGCGTAGGCGCAGGTGTAGCGCTCGAAGGTGTCGAGCACGTAGTCGTCGAGCCAGGCTCCGAGATGGGGCGGGTTATGCAGCCCTTGCGTCGAGTAAAGCGCGCGCCACAGCTTGACCGTGGACGGGAACACGTCGAGCGGATTACGCGCGATGAAAACCCAGCGTGCATCCGGGAAGAGTTTGGTCAGCACCTTGAGCCGTGCCGCATTGGCCGGGGTCTTCATGACGAGGCGCTTGCCGTGCTTCAGCCTGAGCCTGCGGTAGAACCACATAAAGGCGTCGGCCCAGCTCTTGACCTTCTTCTCGGGCAATCCCTTGAAGTCGAGATATTCGGTGTCCACGGGACCGCGCCGCGGCCAAGCCATGGTGTTGTAGGGCGAGCCCTCGCCCAGCATGATCAGGGCGAACTCTTCTTCCTGCGGGCGGTCGAAGCCGACCGGCACGTCGTCCTGCGGGCGCCGCTTCGGCAGCAGAATCTTGAAGGCGCGATCGAGCCTGCCCTCGGTCAGCAGGAAGTGGTGGGGGAAGAAGCACTCATAGGTCGTGGGGTAGGCGAAGTTCGGATCCTCGGAGAAGAGGTCGTGAAGCAGCGTCGTGCCGCTCCGCCAATGGCCCACGACGAAGATCGGCGGCTCGCCCGGCGGCAGGCTCTCCGCCTTCTTCTTGTACAGCGCCTCGGAGAGCCAGGTGAGCGGGGTGTTCCACGGCACCCAGATGAAAAGCGCGAGCGTGTCGGGGATGCAGTTGAGCGTGAAGGAGAAGCGGCCCCGCCAGAAGAGGCGCATCAGCGTCATGAAGCGCATGCCGAACCAGACATAGAGCAGCCGGCCGCCGTAGCGCTCAATGGTGAGCAGGGGCATTTTCGGCTTCTTGCGGCGCCGGCGCTGCGGCGCATCGTCGTCTTCTGACGGCATGACCTCGTAGTCGGGCACGCGGCAACTCCGTTAAAGGGGTCGGATTGCCCTCGCCTTAGACGCGATCGGCGCGCGAGGGAAGCCTCAAAAGGGACGCAGTTTGAGAAGGATTGCGCCGCCTGGCTAGGCCTGAAGCGCGGCCTTCACGGTGGCCGCCAGTTCCTTCAGGTCGAACGGCTTTTGCAGGAACATGAAGTCCTCGTTCTCGGCCAGATTGCGGCGGAAGGAATCTTCCGCGTAGCCCGAGATGAAAATGATCTTGAGATCGGGGTTCTTCTGCCTGAGCCGCTTCATCAGCGTGGGGCCATCCATCTCCGGCATCACCACGTCGCTCACCACGAGATCGACGTCGCCGTGATGCTGCTCGAAGACCTCGAGCGCCTCGGCGCCGGTGGACGCTTCGAGCACCTGGTAGCCGCGCTGGCCGAGCGCCCGGGCGGCGAAACTGCGGACCGCATCCTCGTCTTCGACGAGGAGGACGGTGCCGCGCCCGGTGAGATCCTTCGGCTTCTCGGCCCTGCGCTCGAGCTTCGCCGGCTCCTGCACGGCCTCGGACCCTTCCACGTAGCGCGGCAGGTAGACGCGCATGGTGGTGCCGTCGCCCTCCTCGCTTTCGGCGAAGATATAGCCGCCGGTCTGCTTGACGATGCCGTAGACGGTAGAAAGGCCGAGCCCGGTGCCGCGGCCGATCTCCTTCGTCGAGAAGAACGGCTCGAAGATCTTCTGCATCACCTCTTCGCTCATGCCATAGCCGGAATCGCGCACCTCGATCAGCACGTACTCGCCGGGCGGCACGTGGGTCATACCGAGCTCGCGGGACTGAAGCTCGCTCACATTGCTGGTGCGGATAGCAAGCTTGCCACCATTGGGCATGGCGTCGCGGGCGTTCACTGCGAGATTGATGACGACCTGCTCGAATTGATGGAGGTCCGCCTTCACGGACCAGAGGTCGCTCGCCTGGTCGAGGGTCAGCTCGATGTTCTCGCCAAGCAGCCGCCCGAGCAGAATAGAAAGCTCCGACAGCACGTCGCCGAGCTGCAGCACTTGCGGCCGCAAAGTCTGCTGGCGCGAGAAGGCGAGCAGCTGGCGCACCAGCCCGGCGGCCCGGTTCGCGTTCTGCTTGATATTCATGATGTCTTGGAAGGCCGGATCGGTCGGCCTGTGGTTCATCAGCAGAAAGTCGGAAAATCCGATGATCGCCGTCAGCATGTTGTTGAAGTCGTGGGCGATGCCGCCGGCGAGTTGCCCAACGGCCTGCATCTTCTGGCTCTGGGCGATCTGCATCTCGAGCGCGCGCTGTTCGGTGGTGTCGATGGCATAGGCGATCGCCGCCTCGCTCTCTCCTTCGGCCCCCTCGATGGGGCTGAGATAAAGCCGGCCGCTTCGTTCTCCGGGTCCGGCGAAGGTGACGTCCACAGGCTCGATGAGCCCCTGGCCCGCGGTCGCGGCCTCGAGCGACTTGCGGAGAGCCGCGTGGCTTGATGCCTCGACAAGACTTTCGAGGCTCTCCGTGCGGCCGCTATCGGCGTCGGCGCCGAACATACGCACGAAAGCGGCGTTGGTGGCACTAATGACACCCTTCGCGTCCACCGTGGCGATCGCGATCGGAGCGGCGTGGAACAGGCGCGCAAAGCGGAGTTCGGCAGCGCCGGCTTCCTCTGCCTCGCCAGGTCCGCGATTAAGGATGAGCACATGGGCGAGGTGGCTGCCGCGGGGAAGCCGCAGCAGGAGGCGCACCGGCAGGGTCGTGCCGTCCGCCTTGACGAGGTCGAGATCGAAGTGCCGCGTCCCGGCATGCGTCTCCCCCCGTCCGGCTCCGGCGATCAGCGCGGCGCCGTCGTGGGACATGATCTGTGCAAGTTTCAGCTGCCGGTTGGCGACCTCGGAAAGATCGAGGCCCAGCCATTGCGCGAGCGTTGCGTTGAGATACTCGATGCGGCCGTCGGCGTCGGCGGCGAAGAAACCGGCCGGTGCATTGTCGAGATAGTCGATGGCCGCTTGCACCTTGGCGAAGCTCGTCTCCTCGCGGGCGCGGTCCTGGGTGATCTCATCGACCTGCCACACCACGAGGGCGCCCTTGCGGCCGGAGGCAGGCTCGGCGGGCATAGGCTGGACCGAGATCCGGAACCAGCGCGGGGTGATCCCTCCCTCCTCCTGGACCTCGCCGGGAGGCGGCAGGCGAAACTCCTCCTTCGCCCGGCGCCCTTGCTGCGCGGCGCGGGCAAGGCGGAAGATGGCTTCCGCGAGATGTGGATTGCCGCCAAAGGCGCGGTCCGGCGCCGGCACCGCGGCTTCCACATCGAGACCCAGCAAGTCGCGATAGGCGCGGTTGGCGTAGAGCACGCGCCCCGCCCCGTCGGCGATCAACGCGCCTTGCGGAAGATTGTCGACAAAGGCCTTGGTCAGATCGTTGCGCGCGCGGCCTTGGCCGAAGTGCAGAATGCCGACGGCGCCGGCGAACAGGCAGAACACGCCGACCACCGCGAGGCCGGCGAGGATCGCGAGCACGAACGGCTCCGCCGTCTCGCGCGATACCATGGCAAGCCCCACGGCAGCCACAGCAAGTGCAAGGGCGAGGAGCACGACCAGCCCCACGTTGCCATCTCGCTCGGTGCGGTCGGTGGTGGGCTCGGCGTAGCGCATCGGCGCATTAATATCTGTCATGCCTGGAAAATACCCGATTCGAATATACTTGACCGGAGATTGTCAGGCGCGCGAGGTCGGCTCCCGGTATCCGGCCATTCGGGCGCACCCCGCCAAACACGCGCGTTGCGGTCCAAGACCTGTTATGCTCGATTTGCGTTAAGGAATTCTCGGTCATGGACTTCGACACCCTCATCCTCGGCGTCGCAACCCTGCTTTTCGTCATCGCGCTCGTCGCGCTGCTGGTCTGGGCGTTCAGGACCTTCTTCGGCAAATCGAGCTCGTCCAACTTCCTGAGGGCCCGCGAGAAGCGTCTCGGCGTCGTGGAGACGGCATCCGTGGACGGAAAGCGCAAGCTCTATCTCCTTCGCCGGGACGATGTGGAGCATCTCATGCTCATCGGCGGTCCGGTGGACGTGTTGGTCGAGACGGGCATCAAAGGACGCCCGCATCTTGGCCCGCCCCATGACGACGTGATCATCGCCAAGGCCGAGGCACGCCCGGCACCGGCACCGGACTTCCGCAAAACTTAGGTCATTGGCCTCGATTGGAATTGACTGTGACATTTGCGCCACGTTTCTTTCGCTTGAGGCGAACGGTCAATTCGGGTAAATAGTGAATGCGGTCTTACGGTGGCCCTTAGGGGCAGGCGGCGGAAAGGACGCCGGTAGTTTCCACCGCTGTTATCGTAAGAGCGCCGGCAGTTCCCTGCTAATGGTCCGACACCGACTGGCCCCGCCAGTCATGTCAGTCCCCCAAACCTCTCCACTCCCCGCCCTCCAGCGGGGAGTTTTTTTGTGCCGCTGCCAAGGGCCATAGCTAAACTTGCGCGCATGGTCCGTGCACCCGCAGCCCTGCCCCTCGCGCTCTTGATCGCCGTTTTCTTCCCGCCGGTCGAAACCGGCACCGAATCCATGCCGGACAGCTTCGTCTATCTCCGCGACGTCGATCCCACCATTGAACAGGACATGCGCTATGCGGGCACCGATAACTTCACGGGCAGGCCGGTGCCCGGCTACGTGGCGCCGGAATGCGTGCTGGTCCGCCAAGCCGCCGAGGCACTGAAGCAGGTCCAGGCCGATCTCGCGCCCAAAGGACTCACGCTCCGGGTCTACGATTGCTACCGGCCCACGCAGGCGGTCACCGCGTTCGTCGCTTGGGCCAAGGAGCCCGACGATGCAGAAGCCAAGGCCGCCTATTATCCCCGCCTGAGCAAGGCCGA
>CAYUTT010000051.1:0-3961 GCA_964447575.1 uncultured Methyloceanibacter sp. | reverse complement strand
GAACCGCGCCACGTTGCGCGAGGCCATGCGGGCGCGCGGGTTCAAGAACTATCCGTTCGAGTGGTGGCACTTCACGTATCAGGCCGAGCCCTACCCGGACACCTATTTCGACTTTCCCATCCTGCCCCGTGCGGCCGGCGGCAACGGGTGACGGGGCGCGAGACACCAAGCATCGTGGAGACGGCCGTGCCGGCTCGGCTCGACCGCCTGCGCTGGGGCCGGTTCCATACGCTGATCGTCACGGCGCTCGGCATCACCTGGGTGCTCGACGGGCTCGAAGTCACGATCGCCGGCGCGGTCGCGGGCGCGCTCAAAGAGAGCCCGGTGCTGCAGCTGAGCAATGCAGAGGTGGGGCTCGCCTCGAGCTTCTATCTGGCAGGCGCCGTGCTCGGCGCGCTTCTGTTCGGCTGGCTCACCGACCGGTGGGGGCGGAAGCGCCTGTTCTTCATCACGCTCGCCGTCTATCTCGTGGCGACGGCGGCGACGGCGTTCTCGTGGAATTTCGCAAGTTTCGCGCTCTTCCGCTTCCTGACCGGGGCCGGCATCGGCGGCGAGTACACGGCCATCGCCTCGACCATCCAGGAGTTCGTGCCGGCGCGCTACCGAGGGCATACCGACCTCGTCATCAATGGCAGCTTCTGGCTCGGCGCAGCGGCCGGTGCGGGCGGCTCGATCATCCTTCTCGACCCGGCCTTTCTCCCGGCGGACTATGGCTGGCGCGCCGCCTTCTTCATCGGCTCGGTGCTTGGGCTGGGGATCCTCCTGATGCGCCGCTGGATCCCGGAATCGCCGCGCTGGCTCATGACCCATGGCAGGGCGGAGGAGGCACACGCGGTCCTCGACAGGATCGAAAACCACCACCGTGCCCGCGGGCATCACGTGCCCGACGAGGAGCCGGAGCGGTTCCGCCTGACCTCGCGGCGCTTCACCCCGCTCGCCGAGGTCTGGCACACGCTGTTTGAGGCTCACCGCCGCCGGACGCTGGTGGGCCTCGCGCTGATGGCGTCGCAAGCCTTCTTCTACAACGCGATCTTCTTCACCTACGCGCTGGTGCTGACGGACTTCTACGGCATCGCAGCCGCTGCGGTGGGCTGGTACCTCCTCCCCTTCGCGGCGGGAAATTTCCTCGGGCCGCTCCTGCTCGGGCGGCTATTCGATACGGTCGGGCGGCGGCCCATGATCGCGCTCACCTATGCGCTGTCGGGGCTGCTGCTGGCATTGACAGGCGCACTGTTCGCCGCCGGCGTTCTCTCGGCGACGATGCAAACAGTGGCCTGGACGGTGATCTTCTTCTTCGCCTCGGCCGCGGCGAGCTCAGCCTATCTCACCGTGAGCGAGACCTTTCCGCTGGAGATTCGCGCGCTCGCCATCGCCTTTTTCTACGCAGTGGGCACCGGCCTTGGCGGCGTTGGCGCGCCATGGCTGTTCGGAGCGCTGATCGACACAGGTTCGCGGATGAGCCTGTTCGGCGGCTATCTCCTCGGCGCAGGCTTGATGCTTGCCGCGGCAATCATCGCCGCGCGCTATGGGGTGGCCGCCGAGCGCAAGCCGCTCGAGGCGGTGGCCACGCCGCTCTCGGCGGCGGATTGATCTCTACTCGTCGCGGTAGACGCGCTCGCGGCGTTCGTGGCGCTCCTGCGCCTCGACGCTCAAAGTGGCGATGGGGCGCGCATCCAACCGCTTCAGGCTGATGGGCTCGCCCGTCTCCTCGCAATAACCGTAGGTGCCGTCCTCAATACGTTCGAGTGCAGCGTCGATCTTGGCAATCAGCTTGCGCTGGCGATCACGGGCCCGAAGCTCCAGCGCCCGCTCGGTCTCCGAGGTGGCCCGGTCGGCGATGTCGGCATGCTGCGCGGAGTCGTCCTGCAGGTGCTGCAGCGTCTCCTTGGTGGAGCGCAGGATCTCCTCGCGCCAGTTGAGGAGCTTGCGGCGGAAATAGGCCCGCTGCATCTCGTTCATGAACGGCTCATCTTCCGATGGCCGATAGTCCTCGGGGAGAGCTTTTTTCTGTTTCTTCGCAGTCGCCATGAGAGTCATGTCCAGGGCCATCCGTTCTGTCGTGGCTCGTCGCCTGCTCCCCTTAGCCCCGCGCTCGCTTTCGCCAGCACCCCCGCTGGGCTGCCCCGTATTTACGGAAGCGAGTCCACAAGTCAAGACAGCACTCGGGCTTGACAAGCGCGCGAAGCTACTGTCGCGGAAAGTTGCGAGTACGTCATAATTCGCTAGGCGGGGACACGATTTGCGGCGCTCATTTGTTGTGCAGCGCGGCGAAAGCGAGGTACCACATATTCCCCGCTCTTTCCCCGCCCCGCGGAGCGCGCTATGAGGCGCGCGGGCACCCTGGCATCACCGCAAAGGATCAAGCTGACGCGTGCCGATCTCCACCTATAGCCACGCCGCCGGCGATGCGGTGCGCAATATCGGCGACTTTGCGTCCGGCCTCATCGCGCCAACCGTGCGACTCGGCGTGACAGGGCTCGCCCGCTCTGGCAAGACCGTGTTTATCACCGCACTCGTGCACAATCTCATGGCGAGCGGACGGCTGCCGTTCTTCGATGCGGCGGCGGACGGGCGCTTGCTGCGCGCCTATCTGGAGCCGCAGCCCGACGAGATCGTGCCGCGCTTCGAATACGAAAAGCATCTCGCAGACTTGACCGGCACGCCGCCGGCTTGGCCGGAGAGCACGCGCCGCATCAGCCAACTCAGGCTCACGCTCGAATACGCTTCGACCAAATTCTGGAAGCGGCGGCTCGGGCGCGAGCGTCTGCATATCGACATCGTCGACTATCCCGGCGAGTGGCTGCTCGACCTGCCACTGTTGCAGCTCGACTACGCGGCATGGTCGCGCAATGCGATCGAGCAAGCGCGCAACGCCGGCAGAAGCACTGCCGCGAAAGACTGGCAGGGCGCGCTGTCGGCGGTGGGTGCGGAAGCGCCAGCCGACGAGGCGCTCGCGGCAAAGCTCTCGGAGTCGTTCAAGACGTATTTGCGCGCGGCGCGCTCGGATCAATATGCTCTGTCGACTCTGCCGCCTGGACGATTCCTGATGCCTGGCGACCTCGAGGGCTCGCCCGCACTCACCTTCGCGCCCCTCGACGCCAAGGGAAGGACGAGCTTCGCACGCGGGTCACTATGGGGGCTCATGGCGCGCCGCTACGAAGCCTATAAGAGCTATGTGGTGCGACCGTTCTTCCGCGACCACTTCGCCCAACTCGACCGGCAGATCGTGCTGATCGATGTGCTCGCGGCGCTCAACGGGGGGCCGGCGGCGGTCGCCGATCTGGAGCGGGCCATGATCGAGATTCTCGAATGCTACCGCACGGGCTCGAACAGTCTGTGGTCGAGCCTGTTCGCGCCGCGCATCGACCGCATCGTGCTCGCGGCGACCAAAGCCGATCATCTACATCACGAGAGTCACGACCGTCTGGAAGCAATCCTCGCGCTCCTCACCGGCAAGGCAATGGACCGTGCGCGCTATGCCGGCGCGGACGTGAAAGTGTTGGCGCTCGCAGCGGTACGCGCCACGCGCGAGGGGCAGGCGAAGCGGAACGGCGAGACGCTGCCCTGCATCGTCGGCTACCCCCTCGCGGGCGAAAAGATCGGCAACCGCAGTTTCGACGGCAATGAGGCCTTTGCAATCTTTCCCGGCGATCTGCCAGCCGATCCCAAGCGGGCTCTGTCCGGCTGGAAGACCGAGGATGGCGATATGCGTTTCGTGCGCTTCCGTCCGCCGGATCCAGTAGCCCTCCCTTCCGGCGGCTTCGCACCCTTCCCAAATATCAGGCTCGACCGCGCCATCCAGGCCCTGATCGGAGACCGTCTCGCATGAGCAAGCCTTCGCGCCGGAAGCCCGCTTCATTCCGCGTGGAAGAGGTCGAGGTCTTCGTGCCGCCAGAGCCGGCGCCGCCCAACCTCGCGGTGGAGCCGTCCCCGCCCGCCGCTCGGCTGCGCGCCCTGCCCA
>CAYUTT010000050.1:0-9540 GCA_964447575.1 uncultured Methyloceanibacter sp. | reverse complement strand
GCCCGAGAACCAGACGCTCGCGACCATCACCTTCCAGAATTACTTCCGCCTCTACGAAAAGCTCGCTGGCATGACCGGTACCGCCGCCACCGAGGCGGACGAGTTCATGGACATCTACGGCCTCGACGTGGTCGAGGTGCCGACCAACCGCGACATGATCCGGTTGGACGAGGACGACGAGGTCTACCGCACGGCGAAAGAGAAATATCGGGCGATCATCGAGCTCATCAAGGACGCCCAGAAGCGCGGCCAGCCCATGCTGGTCGGCACCACCTCGATCGAGAAGTCGGAGGTGCTCTCGGAGCTGCTCAAGAAGGACAAGGTTCCGCACAACGTGCTGAACGCGCGATACCACGAGCAGGAGGCGTATATCATCGCCCAGGCCGGCGTTCCCGGCGGGGTGACCATCGCCACCAACATGGCGGGCCGCGGCACCGACATTCAGCTCGGCGGCAACCCCGACATGCGTCTCGAAGACTGGCTCGCCGGCGAGAGGGAGAAGGGCAAGGAGCCCACGCCCGAACAGGTCGAGAAGAAGCGCGCCGAGATCGTGGCCGACGTCGAGGCCAAGAAGCGGCAGGCGCTCGATGCCGGCGGCCTCTACGTCATCGGTACCGAGCGCCACGAGAGCCGCCGGATCGATAATCAGCTTCGCGGCCGCTCAGGCCGCCAGGGCGACCCTGGCCGCTCGCGCTTCTTCCTGTCGCTCGAAGATGACCTCATGCGCATTTTCGGCTCGGAGCGCATGGACGGGATGCTGAAGGCCCTCGGGCTGAAGGAGGACGAGGCTATCGTCCATCCCTGGATCAACAAGGCTCTGGAAAAGGCGCAAGGGAAGGTCGAGGCACGCAACTTCGACATCCGCAAGAACCTGCTCAAGTTCGACAACGTGATGAACGACCAGCGCAAGGCGATCTTCGAGCAGCGCCGCGAGCTTCTGGGCGACGCCGACCTCGGCGAGACGGTCGCCGAGATGCGCCGCCACGTGGTCGATGACATGGTGGCTCAGCACATCCCGGAAAAATCCTACCCCGAGCAGTGGGACATGCAGGGGCTGAAGGAGGCCGTGCACAACGTCTTCGACCTCGACCTGCCGGTCACCGATTGGGCGGAGGAGGAAGGCATCGGCGAGGTGGAGATTCACGAGCGCCTGATCAAAGCAACCGACGAGGCGGCGGCTAAGAAGGCTGCTCAGTTCGGACCCCAGACCATGCGCCAGATCGAGCGTGCCGTCCTGCTCCAGACCCTCGACGGGCTATGGCGCGAGCATCTCCTTACGCTGGAGCATCTGCGCCAAGTGATCGGTCTGCGCGGCTACGGCCAGCGCGACCCGCTGAACGAGTTCAAGGGCGAGAGCTTTACGCTGTTCGAGCAGATGCTGGCGCGGCTCCGCGAGGCCGTGACCGGGCAGCTCATGCATGTGGAGCTCGCCAGGCCGGACGAGGTGCCGCCGCTGGAGAGCGCCGAGCTTCCGCCCATGGAGGTTCACCACGTCGATCCGACCACGGGCGAAGACGAATTCGCTCTTGAAGCGGCGAGCGCCGGCCCCGCCGGCGGTGCGATGAAGCCCGCGCGGACGCGCAAAGCGTCTGCCTCCGCGGTAGACCCGGCCGATCCCAAAACCTGGGGCAAGGTTCAGCGCAACGCGCTGTGCCCTTGCGGCTCCGGCAAGAAATACAAGCACTGCCACGGCGCCTTCAGCTAGGCGACCCCGCGGCGGCCCACCCCCTGGCCGGGCCGGGCATCACGAGCTGTCGGCGATCTCGGCCGGACAGCGCGCCTCGACCGCGCTCGAAACGGTGTCGAGGCTTCCGTCCTCGAAGACATAGCGGCCGCCGCAGACGCTCACCACCGGCGGAATCTTGCTCCGCTCGAAGAGGTCGTGACCTTCCTTCAGGTCGGCCCAGAAGCCGGCCCAGCGGTCGCCTTTGCGCAGCCACATATTGCGCGCGGTCATGCGAAACGGGAACGCATGGACGGGGATGCGTGCCTGGCCGTTGTCCAGCGCGGCGGTCACCAAGCGCCAGATCTCGTCCACCACATCGTCGGTCACCGCATAGCAGCCGATAGACGCGCAGCCGCCATGCACCATGAGGAAGGAGCCGGTGCGTCCCTTGCCGCGGTCGTAGGCGTTGGGAAAGCCGAGATTGAAGGAGAGGTGCATGCGGCTGTTGGGATTGAGCGCCTCCTTGGCCACCGTGTAGAAGCCCTCAGGCGCCTGCCGGTCGCCCTCCTTCAGCTTCGGTCCCAGCCGCCCCGACCACATGCAGATCGGATAGGTGGCGAACAGCGCGAAGCGCCCGTCCTTCTGCACCCAAAGCTCCAGCTCCGATTCAAGCTTGTAAACGCGAAGGAAGATGGGCACGCCCGGTTCGAGACCGTGCTTTGCCAGCCGCGTCTCGAAGCGCGCCAGATCCGGCGTGCCGGGCATCGGCTTGCCCGCGCGATGCAGCGACTTGTACTCGGCGCGCGTCAAGTTGACGTGGATACGGTCGAGCAGCTGCCGCCCTTCAGGGGTGAGCAGGAAGTAGGCCCCGCCAACGAGCGCCACGAAAAATAGAGAGACGAGAAGCCGCCGCAGCATCGCCGACCTTAGTCAGATGAAAGAGGCCAGACGATGGAGTATAGCGCCGGATACGCCCGTGTCTCGGCGGATCGGCGAGGCTATTTCTTCTTGATTGCGGGCGTGGCGGGACCAAGCGTCATCGCCCGGTACTCAGGCTTGATCGACCCGAAGCTCAGGCCCATGACGCTGCCGAGCGGCTTCGCCAGCGAGGCCTGCGACATGGTCGGCTGCTCGCTCTGCTTGGGCGGATTGAAGGCAACGACCGGCAGCTTGCGGTAGGGAGGACACCTGCCGGCCGCGTTGAATCGCGCACCCTCCATGAAAGCCGCGTTCACGACGTAGCGCTTCTCGCACACGGCGAGATTGGGGGCGAGACGCGTGGTCTCGAAGTAATCGTAGCCTTCCTTCAGATTGGTCCAGAAGCCGTACCACTCGTGCTTGCTGTGCGCCTGCATGTTGGCCGCGGTCATGCGGAACGGAAACGCATGCACCTGGAACGAGGATTGACCGCCGACCAGGGCCTCGCGCGCCAGAATGTAGATCTCCTCCATCACCGCGTCGGTCATGGCGTAGCAACCCGAGGACGTACAGTCGCCATGGACCATGAGGTTGGACCCCGTACGGCCGAGCGCGCGATCATAGGCATTGGGGAAGCCCATGTTGAAGGCGAGGTGATATTGGCTGCGCGGGTTCATCAGGTCCTTGTCGACCAGATAGAACCCTTCCGGCGCCTGCCGGTCGCCCTGTTTCAGCTTCGGACCCAAGCCGCCGGAATAGGCGCAGATCGGATAGGTCTTGAGGTGGTAGTAGTGGCCGTCGTCCTTCTGCTTCCAGACTTCGAGCTCGGACTCCGCCTTGAACACGCGAACGAGGATCGGCTGCTCCTCGGTCATGCCTTTGTCGGCGAGGAGCGCACGGGTCTGGGCCGAGAGCGGCTTCATATAGGGCGGCGAGAATTGGCCGCAGCCAGCAACGGCCGTGGCCGCGAGCGCGACCACGCCTACCGTGAGAACGGCCCTGACAAGCCTTGAACGAAGCATACGCAGTGCCCCTCGCGCACCTCGGCCAAGATCGATTTGGACGGGTTAAGGGTAGGTTAGCGCGACCCGCGCCAGCTTCCCCCGTATCCCCCTGTTTGGCCGCTCATTATACGCTTGCCGCGGCCCGAGTTGGACTAAAAAAATGGCGCTTTTTTGGGCGGCGCATATCTCAGCCCGGCCGCCCCATGGCGAGGAATTTTTCGCGCCTTTGCTTGCGGATCGCGTCCGCCGGGAGCCCGTCGAACTCCGCCAAGGCCTGGACGATGGTGTCGCCGGCAGCTCCGACGACGTGTGCGGGGTCCCGGTGGGCCCCGCCCACCGGCTCCGGAATGATTCCGTCCACAATCCCGAGCTTCAGGAGGTCCTGAGCCGTGATTTTCATGTTGGTGGCCGCATCCACGGCGCGGGACGAATCCCGCCACAGGATTGACGCTGCCGCCTCCGGCGAGGCCACCGTGTAGATCGAATGCTCCAGCATGTAGATGCGGTTGGCCGTGGCGATGGCCACCGCGCCACCGGAGCCACCCTCGCCGATAATGATCGACACGATGGGCACCCCGAGGCCCACGCAGCAATCGGTGCAGCGGGCGATCGCCTCCGCCTGGCCCCGCTCCTCGGCGCCGATGCCCGGATAGGCGCCGGCGGTATCGACGAGGCTCACCACGGGGATCGTGAAGCGGTCGGCCATCTCCATAAGGCGCACCGCCTTGCGGTAGCCTTCGGGTCTGGCCATGCCGAAATTGTGCTTGATGCGGCCTTCCGTGTCGGAGCCCTTCTCATGGCCGATGACCATGACCGAACGCCCGGCAAGCCGGCCCATGCCGCCGATTATGGCCTCGTCCTCGGCGAAATACCGGTCGCCTGCGAGCGGCGTGAAGTCCTGCACGAGGCCCTCGATGTAATGCTTGAAATGGGGCCGTTCGGGGTGGCGCGCGACTTGGGTCTTCTGCCACGGCGTGAGCTCCGCATAGGTCTCCTCCAACGCCTCGCGCGCCTTGCCCTCGAGCCTGGCGAGCTCCTCGGCGATCGGCACCGAGGCACCATCGCCGGCAAGGGCCTTCAGCTCGGCGACCTTGCTCTCAAGCTCCGCGATCGGCTTTTCGAAATCGAGATATGTGCGCATGCGGCTTGGCTAGACCCCTTGAGAAGCCCGTTTTCCGGGCCCGGGCATCGTTACGGCAATATAAAGGGCAACGGAAATCCGGTTGTAAGTGGCCTTGCTGACACAGCCTGTCAACCGAAGACCCGTTTGGCCCAGGCGACGAGACTAGCGGCGCTTGGTTAAATGAGCCTGAGCCAAAGGATGGTGCTGCTCCACGAGGCGCCGGAGACGCTCCTCGATGACATGGGTGTAGATCTGCGTGGTCGAGATATCGGCATGACCGAGGAGCTGCTGGACGGTGCGCAAGTCCGCGCCGCGCTCGAGCAAGTGGCTCGCGAAGGCATGACGCAGCACGTGCGGCGACACCCGCGCCGGCTCGAGACTGGCAGCAAGCGCAAGTGCCTTCAATTCCTGGCCGAAACGCTGACGGGTGATGTGCTGGGCGCCGTCGCCCGTCGGGAACAGCCAGGGCGACGCGGCCCGCGGCTCGCTTTCCATCATGGCCGCCAGATGAGCGCCGAGCGCTTGCCGCGCCGCCTCGTTGAGCGGCACGAGCCGCTCGCGCCCGCCCTTGCCCTTGATGGTGAGGACCCGGTCATCCGCGGCGAGCACGTTGCGCGGAAGGGCGATAAGCTCCGACACGCGCAAGCCCGAGGCGTAAAGCGTCTCGATGAGCGCGTAGAGCCGGATCGCCCGCCGCCGTGGCGCACCGTCGGCAGAGGTGCTGCAGGCCTTTCTGGCCGTGTCGATCAGCGTCTCCACCTCGGCCAGCGACAGGATCTTGGGCAAGGGGCGGCCAAGCTTCGGACTGTCGACAGCGGAGGTGGGGTCGTCCGCCCGCAAGCCCTCGCCGAGAAGGAAGCGGAAGAACTGGCGAATCGCCGAGAGCTTCCGGGCCCGCGAGGTGGCGGCAAGCCCTTTGTGGCTGAGCCCCTCAAGATAGGCGCGCACATCGTCTGCGGCGGCTTGGCGCGCGCCGGTCTTCCGCGCGGCGAGAAACGCAAGGAAATCGGCGATATCCCTTGTATAGGCCTCGATCGTGTGGGGGGTTGCGCCGCGTTCGGCCGTCAGCATGTCGAGAAAGAGCCCGAGCTCGGCGGAGCGGCCCTTGGAAGGGCTTCGTGTCCTGCCCAAGGCCTAGGCCTTCCGCGGCCGCAAGGAGGCCCCGAACAGCCGAGCCTGGTCTGAATCGGACGCGCGAATCCTATTGCGCGCGATGGCCGGGAGGCGCGACGATGGACGGCTCGGGCGCCGTCGTGGAGGCCGTGGCGCTCGGATCGTCGATCGGCTGCGCCTTGACGTTGCGCAGGCCTTTGGAGATTTCCTTGGGCTCTGGCTGAAAGTATTCAGCGAGCACATAGAGGCTTCCAGCGACGACACCGGCGATCGTCCCTAAGACCATGAGGAAACGAAACAGTGTTGGCATATAGGCGCTCGCGGTTCCCTAACGGTCTTTTAGTCCCGAACAGGGCGGTATTATGACTGAAAACCACCGGGAAACCACCGGGCGCTGAGCCCTTTTCAATCCCATCATGGACGATTCGACAGCGCCCTGTCAGCATGGGAGATATAGACACCCCTTCCGACGATGACCCTAAGATTGGCTGGACATATCAAGGACGACCGCGCCGAGGCGTTGGCCCAGATCCGCCGATCCTTGGGTCCGCGCTCGATCGTGCTGATCGGGCTGATGGGCGCCGGCAAGACCGCGGTCGGCCGGAGGCTCGCCAGCTGGCTTGGCCTGCCTTTCGTGGACGCGGACAGCGAGATCGAGGAGGCGGCCGGCCAGAGCATCACGGAGATCTTCACCGAGCATGGGGAAGCCTATTTCCGCGACGGCGAGCGCAAGGTGATCGCCCGGCTCTTGGAAGGCGGCCCGCAAGTACTCGCCACGGGCGGTGGCGCCTATATGGACCCCCAGACACGGGCCGCAATCGGGGCGCGCGGGATTTCGGTCTGGCTCAAGGCGGATCTGCGCTTACTCTTGAAGCGCGTCGGACGCCGGGATCATCGGCCCTTGCTCGCCGTCGACGATCCCGAAAGCGTGATGAAAAAGCTGCTGGCGAAGCGCGATCCCGTCTATGCGGAGGCGGACATCACCGTGGAGAGCCGTGATGTGACCCATGACGTCATCGTCGGTGCGGTGGTCGACGCGCTCGCCGAGAAACTGGGCTGCGCCGGCAAGCCGGCGCCGAGGGCCAAACGCAAAAGGGTGCAGTGATGGGCGACGCTACGGCGACTCTCGACAAGGCCAGGAAGGAGACGACGATCGACGTGCCGCTGCCTGGGCGGCCTTACGCCATCGTAATCGGCGAAGACCTTGTCGCCTCGGCCGGCAAGCGCCTTGCCGCACTCCTGCCCCGCGCGCGCTGCGCAGTCGTGAGCGATGCGAACGTCGCGGGGCTGCACCTGGCGCCCCTGAAGGCGAGCCTGGAACAGGAGGGATCGTTTCTCGGCTCGGCCGTGGTGGCACCCGGCGAGACCAGCAAGAGCTTTCCCGTGCTGGCGAAGCTTTGCGAGACTTTGCTTGAGCTCGGCGTCGAGCGCGGCGACTGCGTCATCGCCTTCGGCGGCGGCGTGGTGGGCGACCTTGCCGGCTTCGCCGCATCGATCCTGCGGCGGGGCGTGCGCGTGGTGCAGATGCCCACCACCCTCCTCGCGCAAGTCGACTCCGCCATCGGCGGCAAAACTGGCATCGACACCAAGCAGGGCAAGAACCTGATCGGTACCTTTCACCAGCCGAGCCTCGTGCTGACTGACGTTGCGATATTGTCCACGCTGAGCCCCCGTGAATTCCGCGCCGGCTACGCCGAGGTGGCGAAATACGGGCTGCTCGGCGATGCACCGTTCTTCGCCTGGCTCGAGGAAAATTGGCGCGACGTGTTCGCAGGCCAAGACGGTAAGCGCCGCCATGCGGTCGAGACCAGCGCCCGCGCCAAGGCCGAGATCGTCGTGGCTGACGAGCGCGAGGAGAGCGGCAGGCGCGCGCTCCTCAATCTCGGTCATACTTTCGGCCATGCGCTCGAAGCCTTTGCCGGCTATTCGGACCGCCTGCTGCACGGCGAGGCCATCGCCATCGGCATGCGTCTCGCTTTTACCTATTCCGTCGAGCAGGGGCTCTGTAGTGGCGAGGACGAAGCGCGCATTGAGCGGCATTTTCGCGAGGTGGGTCTCCCCACGACCATCGCCGAGGTCCCGGGCGAAAAGCCCACGGCGGGCGAGCTCCTGCGCCTCATGGCCCAGGACAAGAAGGTCAAGGGCGGAAAGCTTGCCCTCGTGCTCGTGCGCGGTATCGGCGAAGCCTTCGTCGAAGACGAGGTCTCCATGGAACGTTTGACCGACTTTCTGAAGCAGGAGTGCGCGCGCCAATGAGCCTGGGTTTAGGCCTCACGCTGGGCACGATCATCGGCCTCCTCATCGTCTCGGCCTTCTTCTCAGGCTCCGAGACGGCGCTGACAGCGGCCTCCCGCGCCCGCATGCACGCGCTCGAGGAGGACGACAACAAGCGTGCGCGACTCGTGAACCGCCTGCTGGAGGCGCGCGAGCGGCTGATCGGCGCGCTGCTCCTCGGCAACAACCTCGTCAACATTGCCGCCTCCGCGCTCGCCACCAGCCTGTTCCTGACGCTGTTCGGCGAGGCGGGGGTCGTCTACGCGACCCTCGTCATGACGGCTCTGGTCGTCGTATTCGCCGAGGTGCTGCCCAAGACCTACGCGATTCTCAATGCCGACCGCATGGCCCTTGCCGTCGCGCCCATCCTCAAGGTCCTCGTTGCCGTGCTCGCACCGGTAACGGCGGCACTGCAGTTCCTCGTCCGGCACACACTGCGGCTGTTCGGCGCCTCCATCACCGACGACGCCGAAGTGCTCTCGGCGCATGAGGAGATCAGGGGTGCCATCGCGCTGCACCACAAGGAAGGCGGCGTGGTGAAGCTCGACCGCGACATGCTGGGCGGCGTGCTCGATCTGCGCGAGCTCACGGTCTCCGACATCATGGTGCACCGGACCAACATGGACGCGATCGACGTCGACCTCCCACCGGAGCAGATCGTCGACGCCGCGCTCAAGAGCTCGCACTCGCGGCTGCCGCTATGGCGCGGCGAGCGTGAGGAGATCGTCGGTATCCTGCACGCGCGGATGCTTCTTAAAGCCTTGCGCGACGCGAAGGGCAACGTTTCGAAGCTCGATGTCATGACGCTGGCCGCTCCGCCCTGGTTCGTGCCCGACACCACGACACTGAAGGATCAGCTCAACGCTTTCCTGAAGCGCAAGGCGCACTTCGCCATCGTCGTCGACGAGTACGGCGAGGTGATGGGCCTCGTCACGCTCGAGGACATCATCGAGGAAATCGTCGGCGATATCACCGACGAGACGGATATCGCCGCGGCGCTGGCCAAGCCGCAAGCCGACGGCTCGCTGATTGTGGACGGCCTCGTGCCCATTCGCGACGTGAACCGGCTGATGGACTGGGACCTGCCGGACCAGGAGGCGACCACCATGGCGGGCCTCGTCATTCACGAGGCGCAGACCATCCCGAACCCGGGCCAGGTCTTCACCTTCCACGATTTCCGCTTCGAGGTCTTACGCCGGCACCGCAACCGCATCACGAGCTTGCGGGTCGTACCCCTCGACAAGGCCCACATCGCCAAGGCCGAGGAAAGCAACGCAACCTCATAGGGACCGCCCCTCGCCTGGGCTGAGCGCCGTGATCGCGAGCGCGTGGATCTGGCCGGAGAGCTCCTCGGCAAGCACCGCGTTCACCATGCGGTGACGCTCCACCCGCGACTTGCCGGCGAAGGCGTCAGACACCACTTTAACGGCGAAGTGGCTCTC
>CAYUTT010000049.1:0-9568 GCA_964447575.1 uncultured Methyloceanibacter sp. | reverse complement strand
TAGCAAGGTTGCCGATGCTATGACCAATGTCTAGGCTTATCCGTCATCAAGAGTTGTCGAGGTGAGTCGTTACGCTTGAAGCGTTAGTGGAATATGAAAATTATCCACACGATGGAGCACCGCGCATGACTTTGAAGAACAAGGTGGCGATCGTTACTGGCGGCAATACCGGAATCGGCCAGGCGATTGTTCTCGAGCTGGCACGGCAAGGCGCCAATATTGTCATCGACTATGTGGCACATCCGGAAGCGACGGCGGAGCTTGAACGCCAGGTCGCCGGCCTCGGCGATCAATGCATCGGCGTCGACGCGGATGTGAGCCAGATCGCCGATCTGCAGAAGCTCGTCGACGCGGCGGTCGCCAAGTTCGGGCGCGTGGACATCATGGTCAACAATGCGGGCATCGAGACCCGCACCTCCGTCCTCGACACCACCGAGGATCAGTACGACGCCGTGCTGAAGATCAACCTCAAGAGCGCCTTCTTCGGCACCCAGCTCGCGGCCCAGCAGATGATCAAGCAGGGCGGCGGCGGCCGCGTCATCAACATCACCTCGGTGCACGAGGACTGGCCCATGCCCGGCAACACGCCCTACTGCCTCTCCAAGGGAGGCATGCGGATGCTGACGCGCACCGCGGGCGTCGAGCTCGCGCCGCACGATATTCTGGTGGTTGGCGTCGGCCCCGGCGCCGTGGCGACGCCCATCAACAGCAGCACCATGGACGACCCGGCATTGCTCAAGAAGCTCGACGCGGCGATCCCGCTTGGGCGCATGGCCCAGCCGGGAGAGATCGCGAGCGTGGTCGGCTTCCTCGCCGGCGCCGGAGCCAGCTATCTCACCGCCACCACCATCATCGCCGACGGCGGCCTGATGCAAACCAGCCCCGGTCTGTAGCGGGTCATGGCGCTCGCGATCGAAGACTACGCGCTGATCGGCGACTGCGAGACCGCGGCACTCGTCGGGCGCGACGGCTCGATCGACTGGCTCTGCCTGCCGCGCTTCGACTCGGGGGCGTGCTTCGCGGCGCTGCTCGGCACGCCCGATAATGGCCGCTGGCGGATCGCACCCACCGATCCGAACGCCAAGGTGACGCGCCGCTACCGGCCCGACACGCTGATCCTCGAAACCCGCTTCGAGACCGAGAGCGGCACCGCGACCCTCATCGACTTCATGTATCCGTGCGAGGTCCATCCGCATGTCGTCCGCATCGTGACCGCGGAGCGCGGCTCGGTGGAGTTCGAGACCGAGTTCGTCGTGCGCTTCGGCTATGGCGAGGAGGTTCCCTGGGTCACCATGCTGCCGGACCAGCGCCTGCGCGCCGTTGCCGGTCCCAACAAGCTCGTCCTCCAATCGACCATCGATTTGCGCGGCGAGGACTTCAAGACCAAGGGCACGTTCACCGTGAACCACGGCGAGACCGTCTCCTTCGCCCTCACTTACATCGAGTCTTATGTCGCCGATCCCGCCCAAGCGGACCCGGCGACACTACTCGAGGAGACGGAAAAGTTCTGGCGGGACTGGTCCTCGAAATGCAACATGTCCGGCCCCTATGCCGATGTCGTGAAGCGGTCGCTGATCACGCTGAAAGCGATGACCTATGCGCCGACCGGCGGCGTCGTCGCCGCGGTGACCACCTCCCTGCCCGAACAGTTCGGCGGTCCGCGCAACTGGGACTACCGCTATTGCTGGCTGCGCGACGCGACGCTCACGCTGCTTGCGCTGATGAACACCGGCTATTTCGACGAGGCGCGCGCCTGGCGCGAATGGCTCTTGCGCGCCGTCGCCGGCAGCCCCGATCAGATGCAGATCATGTACGGCATCGCCGGCGAGCGCAGGCTGTACGAGGTGGAGCTTCCCTGGCTGCCCGGCTACGAGAAATCGACGCCCGTGCGCATCGGCAACGGCGCGCATCAGCAGACCCAGATCGATGTCTATGGCGAGTTGCTCGACGCGATCCACCAGGCGCGCAAAGGCGGCCTCGCCCCGGAGAAATCGGGCTGGGAGCTGCAGCTCGCGATCCTCGGACATCTCGAGGGCGAGTGGCAGAAGCCCGACGAAGGTATCTGGGAGGTCCGCTCGGGTCCCCAGAACTTCGTCTATTCGAAGGTCATGGCCTGGGTTGCGTTCGACCGCTCCATCAAGAGCGCCGAGCGCTTCAAGCTCGACGGCCCGATCGACCGCTGGCGCGACATCCGCAAGACCATCCACGAGGAGGTCTGCGACAAGGGCTACGACAAGGATCTCAACAGCTTCGTGCGCGCCTATGGCAGCACGCAAGTCGACGCGAGCCTCCTGCTCCTGCCGGCCGTCGGCTTCCTGCCGGCGGACGACCCGCGCATTGCCGGCACCGTGGCGCAGATCGAAAAGACGCTGATGAAGGACGGCCTGGTGCAGCGCTACGACACCTCCAAGAGCAATGACGGCCTGCCGCCCGGCGAAGGCATGTTCCTCGCCTGCAGCTTCTGGCTGGTGGATGCCTATGTGCTGCTCGGCCGCCACGACGACGCGCAGACGCTGTTCGAGCGGCTGCTCAGCCTGTGCAACGACGTCGGCCTCTTGAGCGAGGAATACGACACGGGCGCCAAACGGCTCTGCGGCAACTTTCCGCAAGCCTTCTCGCATCTCGCCCTCGTCAACAGCGCCTGCAATCTCGGCCGCGACGGGCGCCCGCTGGAGCAGCGCTCCGACTGCGAGGACGGCAAGTGCAAACCCGCCGGCTCCGCCGCCTAGCTGCTCCCGCAGCGACAAGACGGGGCATGCGCGTCAGAAGCGTTGCGCGGACCCGCCACTTCAATCACCATCCGCGGCGCGAGAGACACCATAGCGGAGCGCGGCGACACCCATGCAGGCACCTTCCGGCAATTGCACCCCAACCTGGGCTCCGGCCCGCAAGGACATCGTGGGCGCAAGCCTCGGCTCGTCGCGGCTCTGGTTCACCGTCGCCCAAGGCATCGTCACCGAGGTCTACTACCCTCGCGTCGACATCCCCCAGATCAAGGACTTGGGCTTCATCGTCGCCGACGATCAGGGCTTCTGGGTCGAGCTGCGCCGGCTGAAGAGCTACACCGTCACGCTGCCGGAGCCCGGCGTTCCGGCCGCGACCATCGTCCACCGCCATCCCCGCTTCACCTTCACGCTGGAAGTATGCCCCTCGGAGCGCCGCGATACGCTGCTGATGCGCTACCAGCTCGAGGGCGATGCGAGCCTCAAGCCCTACGCGCTGCTTGCCGCGCGGCTCGGCGACGACGCGCAGAGCAACTTGGCCTATGCCGCCACTCATGACGGGCGCAGCGTCCTGTGGGCGGAGCAAGGACCCTTCGCACTCGCCCTTTCGGCCATCGACGAGGAGGGGAACGACGCTTTCGGCCGCCGTTCCGTCGGCTGCCTCGAGGTGAGCGACGGCTGGCAGGACTTCAACCACAACGGCCGCATGACCTGGGAGTACGACAGCGCGGGCCCCGCCGCCGTGACGCTGATGGGGGAGCTGCCGCGGCGCGGCACGCTCGCCCTTGGCTTCGCCGCCACCAAGGAGGCCGCGGCGACGCTTTCGGTGTCGGCGCTCATGGACGATTTCGACCAGGAGTGGTCGGCCTATTGCGACGCCTGGCGGGAATGGCTCGGCCAGTGCCGCCGCGCCTCCTTCGGCGGCAAGATCGACGACCGGCTCGCCCTGTCGGCGACCGTGTTGAAGGTCCATCAGGACCGCACCTATCGCGGCGCGGCGGTCGCGAGCCTGTCGGTGCCATGGGGCGACACGAGCACGAGCCGCGGCGGCTATCACCTCGTCTGGCCGCGCGACCTGGTCGAGACCGCCGGCGCGCTCGTCGCCATGGAATCCTACCGCGATGCCCGCGATGTCTTGCGCTATCTGATCGCCACGCAGCATCACGACGGTCATTGGTTCCAGAACCAGTGGCTCGGCGGCCGCCCCTTCTGGCAAGGCCTCCAGCTCGACGAGGCGGCATTTCCCATACTTCTCGCCTCGCTCCTTCATGAGCGCGACGCGCTGGACAATATTCCCGTCGCAGACATGATCGCGCGCGCCGTGGGCTTCGTTGCCCGCTCCGGCCCGTCCACCTGCCAGGACCGCTGGGAAGAGGACGACGGCATCAACATGTTCACCCTGGCCGTCGCCATCGCCGCCCTGGTCGAGGGCAGCACCTATCTCGACGGCGCAGCGAAGGCGCATGCGCTGCGCGTGGCCGATTACTGGAACGCGCGGCTCGAGGATTGGGCCGTCGCGCGAGACACGCCGCTGGCCGGGGAGCTGAAAGTCAGCGGCTATTTCGTTCGCACCGTTCCGCTCGACGAGCTCGGCGATAGAATCGCCTTCGACGAGGCGGTGGCGATCAAGAACCTCGCCTACAATCCAGACCTGCCCGCGAGCGGACAGGTCTCCACCGATTGCCTGCAGCTCGTGCGCTACGGCTTGCGCGCCGCGGACGATCTCAGCATCACGGACAGCATTAAGGTCATCGATCGCCTGCTAAAGACCGACACGCCGTCGGGCCCGGTCTGGCACCGCTACAACCACGACGGCTATGGCGAGCACGACGACGGCTCGGGTTTCAACGGCACGGGCCGCGGCCGCGGCTGGCCGCTTCTGACCGGCGAGCGCGGACACTATGCGCTGTCCGCGGGCGAGGACGTCGCGCCCTATCTCGACGCCATGATGGCCATGAGCAGTCCCTTGGGCCTGATCCCCGAACAGGTGTGGGATACCGCGCCCATCCCTGCGCACGACCTCGTGCCCGGCAAGCCGAGCGGGTCCGCCATGCCTCTGGTCTGGGCGCATGCGGAGTTCTGCAAGCTCTGCCACAGCCTGGCCCAAGGGCGCCCCGTGGACCGGCCCCAGGCGACCTGGGCGCGCTATCGCGGCGTCCGCCCCAAGATCGATTACGACATCTGGGGACCGAGCTTCCGCCCGCGCCGGATCGCTGCGGGCAACGTACTCTACGTGGCCATGAACGCGCCGGCGCGCGTCCATTTCGGCACCAATGGCTGGCAGGACATTAGGGATATCGACACCGAGGACACCGGCCTCGGCGTGCACGTGGCAAAGCTCCCCACCGAGACGCTGAAAGACGGCGAGGCCATCCAATTCACCTTCTACTGGCCCCAAACCGGGACCTGGGAAGGCCAGAACTACGAAGTCGCCGTCTCGGGCCCTTAACCCCTCCCTGATCGCACGGATGGCGCGACTCACGCGTTTCTGATACTGCTCTTCGGCCTTTTTCGGCCCAAACAGCAACGCCTTGGGAATCGGGGGCTCGCGAGCGACCGGTCCCCTCAGTGGGGAAGAACGCCGCGCGATGAGCCGTCTCAAACAGCTCTGGATCCTGGTAGCGGTCTGTTTGCTGCCGGTGAGCGCGGCCTTCGCCGTCGACCGGCTGATCTTGGCGCCGGTCTGCCCGGACTGCCATGCCGAGACGGCCAAGACGCTTCCCCTGTTCGATGGCACGCAGGACGGGCTCGTGCGCATCCGCGCCAACAGCATGGAGTTCCGCGCCCGCGTGGCCGGCTTCGGCAATCGCGGCGGCGAAGGTGTGATCCTGCTTCACGGCTTTCCCGAAACCTCGATCATGTGGGAGCCGCTGCTCGAGAGGCTGAGCAAGGAGGGTTTCCGCGCCGTCGCTTTCGATCAGAGAGGCTACAGCCCGGGCGCCAGACCCTTCAGCCAGAACGCCTACACCAAGGGGAAGCTCGCCACCGACGTGCTGGCCATCGCCGACGCCGCGGGCTTCGAGCGATTCCATGTCATCGGCCACGATTTCGGCGGAGCCATTGCCTGGGTCGTCGCCGACCGCCATCCCTCCCGCGTCCTGAGTCTCACGTCGCTGTCGATGCCTCATCCTTCCGCCTTCGCCGAGGCTTTGGGAGATGTCGAGACGCAATGGCGCCGCAGCAGCTACGTCCTGTTCTACCGCATGCCGGTGTTGCCGGAGCTGGTGCTCGGTTTCAATCGGGCCGCTTATCTCGGCCGCTTGCGCTGGCAGGACCACCCGCGCCGGCTGGTTGAGGAATACGAGCGCGTCTTCGGCGAGCCCGGAGCGCTCCGCGCCGCGCTGAATTGGTATCGCGCGTTCGAGTTCCGCTCGCTCGATCCCCTCGCCAAGATCAAGCCCCCGACTTTACTCCTCTGGGGACGCGAGGACCGCGCCTTCGGCCGTGACGCCACGATCAGGACGGCAAACCATATGGACGGGCCCTATCGCCTTCAGACGGTTGAGGCGGGCCACTTCCTCATGCTGGAGGTGCCTGACCTCATCGCCGAGGAGGTGCTTGCGCATCTCAAGGGCTGGAAGCAGCTCTTGCAGCAGTGGAACGTGGCTATTGCCGGCAACCCGCAACAGGACGGCTCGGCCTGCGATCAGTCGCGGCCCCAATGCTTGAGCATCTTTCTCGCACCGGACGGCGCTACGCTCAGGATCCGCAATCGCTGTCAGGAACCCCATGAAGGCATCATTCGGGTGGCTTGCAGCGGTTGGACGCCCGAGGCGTCCGTCGAGTACCGCTTCAATCTCGGCGCCGGCGCCGAGATGACCCAGAGGAACACGGGCTTCTCCTCGGGCGATTGCTATTATCGCCACAGGCTCTGCGCAGCCGTCGAACCGCTGGAGCGCCCGATACCGGCCGCGGTCGTCGAGGGGCGTTAAGTCTTCGGCGGCTCCCGCCACAATGACAGGATGAGAGGAACGCTCACGGCGATCAGGAGCACGGCGAGAATCACCGACAGGCTGAGGTCGACCATGATGCCCGGAGAGTGAATTTTCTGGTCGTCGAGCAGCCAGCCGGTACGCACGAACCGCACGGTCGACACGAGAATAAAGGCGATGCCGACGAAGATGAACGCGTGCCCGACGCCGGCGTCATAGGACCGCGACAAGGTTTCGAGTTCCGCCCGCTGCGCCGGGTCCTCCTTGACCGCCGCCATCATCGTGTAGATGAAGAGGTCGAACTTCTCGATCAGGAACCCGAAAGCGATGACGGCGATGCCGGTACGCAAGCCGGCGAGGAAGGTCCGCTCGTTGGCCGAGTGGTCGCCATAGGATCTGATCATCGGGGGCCTCACTCCGCCGCAAAGCCCCATCCTCACGCATAAAGGGCCAAAATTGCCTTAAGGCGGACGGCACGCACCGGCCCTTGCGGACCTTGCGGTACGCGACCCACGACCCCACGATTCGGAAGCGGCTTCGCGTGACCAGTCCAAATCTGGTATGCGGACCAAGGCCGATTCAGGCGAACCCCCGCTCCACGAAAGGATAATGGATGCTCTATGTTGATGTTCCGACCCGCGCCGAGTTCAATAGCCTGCATCACGTCCGGGCGGATGCCTGCGTCTCCATCTATCTCACGACCACGCCGCTCTCTCAGGATTCGGGTGCGAGCCGCATTGAGTTGCGTAACCTTGCGAAGCAGGCGCGCGATCAACTCGAAGGCGTAGGGTTGGACAAGAGGCGGCTCGCGGCGCTGATGGAGCATTTCGACGATCTGGTCGATGACGACGCGTTCTGGCGTTTGCAGGCAAACAGCCTGGCCGTCCTTGCTACGCCGGATGCACTGCGGACATTCCGTCTTGCCAACAGCTTGGTGCCGATGGTCGAGGTGTCGGGTCGCTTCCATCTCAAGCCGCTTCTGCGGGCAATCACATTCCCCCACGCGGCCTTTGTGCTGGCACTATCGGAGAACGCCGTCCGGCTGCTCGAAGTCTACGCCGACCTGCCGCCTGCCCCCGTCAAGGTCGAGGATTTGCCGAAAGATGCGGCGAGCGCGGTTGGGAAGTCCACCTTGAACGACCGCTCGCCCAGCGGCCGCATCCAAGGCTCGGAGGGGCAGAACGTGCGTTTCCGCCAATATGCGCGCCAGGTCGATGCAGCCCTGCGTCCGGTGCTCGCGGGACGCGACATGCCCCTGATCCTCGCCGGCACGGGCCGGCTGCCATCCGTCTACCGCTCGGTCAACAGCTATCCGGGCCTTCTCGATCAGACCATCGAGAACAGCCCAGACAGAATGAGCGACGCCGAGCTTGCGGCCGCGGCGCGGCCTGTTTTGGATGCCGCCTACCAAGCGGAGCTCGCCAAGATCAGGGCGCTCTTCGACACACGCGCAAATGAGGGCCGGGCTACGACGGATCTGTCGGATGCCGCCCGGGCGGCCACCTATGGCGCGATCGAAACCTTGCTCGTGGATATAGACGTGGTGGTGCCGGGAACCGTGGACGAAGCCACAGGGGCCGTCAGCTTTGCCGACGGTGAGGACGCGACCAGTTACGGGATCGTCGATGAAATCGCGGGGCGGGCGCTGGCCAGCGGCGCGCGCGTGCTCGGCGTCCGAAAGCCGGACTTGCCCGACGGCAACACCTTGGCCGCCATCCTGCGGTACCCCGTGTAGGCGCGAGGCTCTCAGCGACATAAAGGATTTTTTGGCTGAGGTGTGTTTGACGGCTTGCCAGAGTCTGCTTTGGAGCCGTGAGCGGCCTTAATTTTAGCAGGCCAATTGTCAGGTTCTTAAAGGCTGCGCGGGCAGTATGGCGGGCTTGCTTCCAAAGCAGGACACCGGCCATGCACCGCCGCAACTTTTTGAAGGCTTCCGCCCTGGCTCCGGCCGCCGTCTGGACCTAAACGACCGCTTCGTGCCAGCCGGATCTTCGATCTGACTCCACGAGTTTATGGGTCCGCGTCCTCAGGCGCTCATCAAAGGCGCACCGCGTGAGGGAGGCGTGGCGGAGACGAAGGGCCCGTCCAGAACGACGCTAAGTCATTGAAAACATTGGTTGCGGGGGCCTGCAACCACCGAGAATTGACCCTGCCGCCAGTGCCGATTTGACGTCCAATCGTGGGCAAGATTCGTTGCATAAGGAGAGCCGGCCGATTGCTTAGCGGAGTGGCTGGCGGCATATTGGGCGCCATGCCAACGCGATGGCCTGCAGAGACGACACAGGACCTTTTCTCGGCTGCGGCGGAAGGGGAGGCGCCCGAGTCCCAGGCCATTCAACAGGGCAAGACCTTAACTAACAATCGGGCTTCACTCCCGCGCCATTTGCTGCCCAAAGACCTGGCAGGCGCGCTTAAGTCTTTGGATGGCACTGAAATCGACACCTTGCTTGCGGCCGTCACCAGCGAAGTCGAGCGCCGCGGTCGATTGCCAAGGGCTTCAGCGTCGAACGCGCCGACACTTGAGGATGCCGGAGGGTCATTGACAAAGGGTAAGCTGAACGCGGTACGCGCGGCGTTCAAGGCTGGCATCAAGCTTTCCGTGATTGCGCGGCAGTTTGGGATTTCACAGTCCGATGTCAGAAAGGCGCTCGCCCTCGAGGTCCGAGATCGAGCATCGCGGCGCTAATCGCGTCAATCAACGGCAAACGCGATTTCAGGTCGTTTGCTCTTTCAGAACGGATGTCTCCTTTCGAGGAGATTGCGGACCAGTTGACTGAAGCGGTGCATCTCGCGGAAGTGCCATTAGCAGACCCGAGCTTTCGCGACTGCTCGTAGTTCCTACTTGGTGGAAACGTAACCCAAGTAGCTCCTGAATTCGGCGATGACTGCATCGATGACGTGGGCATCTCCAGT
>CAYUTT010000048.1:0-9586 GCA_964447575.1 uncultured Methyloceanibacter sp. | reverse complement strand
GAAAGCGGACACCGGCAACCCCGCCACTGCCCGACTAAATCAACAAAATCTGCCAATAGCAGACGCACCGGGCTGTCCAGTTCGGCGCCGCGTGCTCGCGCAAATCTTCGACAAATTGAACGAACGTTACTCGGAGCCAGCGCTAGTATTGCCTCCTCCTCAGTCGGAGGCGAATAGCATCCCGCTATCGAACTCCTAGTTTTTCGGCATTTTCCGTTCGGCTCCGGGCGCGTCATCTTGGGTTCAAGATGAGCCTTGCCTCGCAGGGCCAAGCTCAGTAGCCGAAGGAGTCTTAGCCGTGAACGACACAGCGACACAGCGCAGCGGCCGTGTAGACAAACCGCTGAAGGACAAGGTCTCCTTGGTCACCGGCTCCACCAGCGGGATCGGGCTCGGTATTGCCCGCGCTCTGGCTGCGGAAGGGTCCGCCGTCGTCCTCAACGGTTTTGGCAAGCCCGAGGACATCGAGGCCGCGCAAAAAGGTATCGCCGCCGACTTTGACGTTCCCGTGCGCTATTCCGGGGCCGATATGTCCAAGCCCGAATCGATCGCCGAGATGTTCCAGACCGTACTCGGGGAGTTCGGCGCGGTCGACGTGCTCGTCAACAATGCCGGCATTCAGCACGTCGCGCCGTTGGAGGAGTTTCCCGGACGCGATCCTCGCCATCAATCTGAGTTCGGCCTTCCACACCACGCGGCTCGCGCTGCCCGGCATGGTCGACAAAGGCTGGGGCCGCATCGTCAATATCGCCTCGGCCCACGGCCTTGTCGGCTCGGCCTTCAAATCGGCTTATGTCGCGGCCAAGCACGGCATGCTCGGGCTGACCAAGGTGACGGCGCTCGAAGTGGCCGAGAAGGGCATTACCTGCAACGCGATCTGCCCCGGCTATGTCTACACGCCGCTGGTCGAGGCGCAGATCGCGGATCAGGCCAAAGCCCACGGCATTCCGCGCGAAGAGGTCATACGCAATGTCTTGCTGGCGCAACAGCCCAACAAGCGCTTCGCCACGACGGACGAGCTCGGCGGCATCGCCGTGTTCCTGACCTCGGACGCCGCCTCCTCGATCACCGGAACCACCATCGCCGCCGACGGCGGCTGGACGGCCCACTAGCATCACTGAGCCGGGAGGAGCACCCATGAACACGGCCAAACGTCTTGCCCCGCGTGACGCGGTCAACAAGGTTCGTGCCGACAACAATGGCCAAGTCGTCCTCGTGTTGCAGGGCGGCGGCGCGCTTGGCGCCTACCAGGGCGGCGTCTACGAGGCGCTGCACGAGACGGGCGTGGAACCCGACTGGATCGTCGGCACGTCCATCGGCGCTATCAACGCCGCCATCATCGCCGGCAATGAGTCCGAGGACCGCCTGCCCAGGCTGAAGGAGTTCTGGAAGCGCGTCGAGGCGGCGAACTATTGGGGCGCCTTTCCGGCCTGGGCCGGGGCCGGCGATGCGCTCTCGTCGTGGATGACCATCACGAGCGGTATATCCGGCTTCTTCGAGCCGCATACCCGCGCATTTTTCGGCGCACACATGCCGCTCGGGCCCGACGCCGCCGGCTATTACTCGACGGCGCCGCTGCGCGCCACGCTCGAGGATCTGGTCGATTTTAATCTGCTCAACCGCAGCAAGGTCCGTCTCACGGTCGGCGCCGCCCATGTCTGCACCAGCGTGATGCATTATTTCGACTCCCGAGACATGCCGCTCACCGTCAGCCACGTCATGGCCTCCGGCGCCTTGCCGCCCGCGTTTCCCGCGGTGCGCATCGACGGCGAGCTCTACTGGGACGGCGGCATTCTGTCGAACACGCCCGCCGAGCGCATCTTCGAGGACAATCCACGCCGCAACAGTCTGATCTTCGCCGTACATCTATGGAACCCGACAGGGCCGGAGCCCACGACCATCTGGGAGACGCTGCACCGTCACAAGGACATTCAATACTCGAGCCGCATCGCCAACCACATCGTGCGGCAGCGCGAAGCGCATCGTCTGCGCCACGTCGTCACCGAGCTCCTCAAATATGTGCCGGAGGATGCGAAGGTCGACCCGAAGGTGAGGGAGCTCGCCGGCTATGCCTGCCGCACGCGCATGCACGTGGTGCGGCTCCTTGCGCCGCGCCTCGACAATGAGACCCACGTCAAGGACATCGACTTCTCCCCCGCCGGGATCCGAGAGCGGTGGCGGGCCGGCTATACCGACACCATGAGAGCGCTTGCCGCACAGGCCTGGCTCGGCGATTTCGACGAGCTCGAAGGCGTGATCCTGCATGAGCCTAAGTCGGACGCAGAGCCTGCCACGGAGTTCGAGCCCGGCACGGCGCCGGAGACCATGGACGAGCGATCGCCCAACAGGCGCGCGGCCGAATAGGCTAGGACGCTTCCGGCGAGAGCGGCGTCTCCAGCGACAGCGCAAGGACGGCGGCAACGGCGAGCGAGACGCCGATGCCGATGACGCACGCGGTCCAGCCGAGCATGTCGAAGACGACGCCGAGCACCGCGCTGCCGATCAGGCCGCCGAAGAAATAGCTCGCGAGGTAGAGACCGCTGGCGGAACCACGATCGCTCGTCGCGGCGCGGCCGACAAAGCCCGTGACGCAGGCTTGCGCGAGGAAGGTCCCGACGCCCACGAGCACCATGCCCGCAAGCACCGATGGCAGGTGCGGCAGGACCAGCAACGGGAGCCCGATTCCCGCCACGAGCAACGACATCCAGAAGGTCGGCCGCGTGCCGAAGCGGCGCACGGCCCGGCCCGCGAGCGGCGTTGTCAGGATCGACGGGAGGAAGACGAAATAGATGAGCCCGAGCGTCATCATGCCGACGCCGAGCGGCGGATCGACGAGCACGAAGTTGACATACGTGAAGGTGCCGATGAAAGCGAACAGGATGCAGAAGCCGATGGCGAAGCTCGCCCGCAAAGCGGGATTCTTGAGGTGGTCGAGCCACGCGGCAAAGGGCGACCGCCGGGTCTCGCGTATTTGCTTCATCGGCGGTGTCTTCTCGACGGTGAAGAACACGAGCAGCGCGCCGAGCAGGTTGAGCACGGCGAAGAAGTAGAAGTTCGAGGCGAGGCCGAAATGGTCCGTGACGCCGGCGGCAAGGAAACGGCCGACCAGGTTGCTGGCGACGTTGCCGGTGATATAGGCGGCGAACGCCGTCGCCGAATCCGCGGCGCTATAGTGCTCGCCGAGATAGGCTAGCGTGAGGGTGAAGGCGGCCGCCATGCACAAGCCCTGCACCACGCGCAAGACGGTGAAGATCAGGAGATCCGGCGCGTGCGCGAGTAGCGCCGTGGGGATGGCAAGCACCCCAAGGCTGAGCAGGATGCCGATGCGCCGGTCGATGGTATTGCTGAAATAGGCGACGACGAGCCCTGCGATGGCCATGCCCAAGGTACTGGCGTTGACGGCGGTGCCCATGGCGGCGGGCGACACGCCGTAATGATGGGTGAGCTCGGGGAGGATCGCTTGCGTCGCGAAGAGATCGACCAGAGTTAGAAAGGCCGTGACCGCGATGACCGTGAAGCGCAAGAGGCCCGCGGCGGAGCCTTGCATCTCGCCCCGCATGGCTGCAGCCGTGTCGGGCTTCTCGTTCATGGCCGGCACTCCTGGCCCAAGGGAGGATGTGAGGCCTCTCGCGAGGAAGAGGCCGTCACTCCACGTTTGCAAAAAAGCTCGCTCTTGGCAGGTCGGCCGAAATCAGAACCACGGTCTCGTCGCCAGTGTTCTTCCACCAATGCGAAATATCCTTGGTCTCGGCCGTGACGTCGCCCGCCTTGTGCACGATCGGCACGGCGCAATTGCTGGCGTACTCCTCGATCGTTCCTTTGACGACATAGATGATCGCGGGACGCTCGGCGTGGCTGTGCCAGGGAACGAAGCCGCCGGGCTCGACCTCGAGGCGGCGCATGCGGAACACGCGACCGTCGATGCCGTGCTCCTTCGCGACATCGAGGGTGGCGATAACCGTGTCGGTCTTGCCCACGGCCTCTACGTTGACAGGCTCGCGGGCGTCGGCCTTTGTCTGGTCTGCGGGACATTCACCGGCGGACGCGCCGCTGGCGAACAGACTCGCGCCGAGGATCACACCGGAGAGGGTTCCGGCAACGAGGAGGCCGCGGCCGAGGCCGCTATTCTCACGGGGTTCAAACATCTCCTTTGACTCCTTGCTTGGGGAGGCCGGGGAACGGCCGCCATCGATAGGAGGGAGATTGGTCCGGAGACGTTTCGGACGGAAATACTGGTTGGCTTCCGTCTTAATAGCTCGTCGCTATAAGGATCCGAGAAGCCTTAAATTCCGGCTTTGAGGTCCCCTTTTTATGCGTCCCAAACCATAGCGGACGGCTATTGGACGGGCGTGCCGGGTTGGGATCATAACTCCTCACAAGATCGTGCAGTGAGGTGAGCATTTTGACCGTCGAAATTTGGGCCGGCACGCGGGGAGAGTTTCGCTGAAATGGCAGTGGCACGACCTAGCTTTGCAACCATCGAAGAAGCTTTTGCGTATTGCCGCAACATGGAGGCGTCTTTGGCCGAGCGGCTTCAGCTGTTCGCCGACGTTTCGCGCGCCTTGCGGCCTGAGGCGCAAGAGGTCGTTGACCATATGGTCGAAAGGCTCAAGGCCGCGGAGGCCGGTGCAGGCGCGCCATCACCGGGCGAGCCCATGCCATCCTTCAGCCTTCCGGCCGAAACCGGACGTGTCGTGAGCCTCGAGGATCTTCTCGAAACGGGACCAGCCGCGATCACGTTCCACCGCGGCCATTGGTGCCCCTATTGCCGGATCAACACGAGAGCCCTCGCCGAGGTTCAAGACGAGATCGCCTCGGACGGGGCATCCATCGTGGCCATCACCCCCGAACGGGAACTTTTCGGGGCGCGTCTCAAGGAAGATGCGGGCCTGCGCTATCCCGTGCTTTCCGACATGGACAACGGCTACGCTTTCTCGATCGGGCTCGCGATCTACGTGGGCGCCGAGGTCCAAGAGGTCATGGAGCAGACGGGCCGCGACTTGCCGGACTACCAAGGCAATGACGCCTGGATCCTGCCGATTCCCGCCACCTTCGTTGTCGGCCAGGACGGCCGTGTCGTGGCGCGATTCATCGACCCCGACTACCGCCATCGCATGGCGGTGGACGACCTTCTGAAGGCTTTGCGCCAGGCGGCCGGCAAAGGGGACGTCACGCCTTGAGGCTCGCGCCCGCTTTCCGATGGGGCCGCGGAATGATATTTGTTAAAGACGGATGGAACCTGTCGGAGGTTCGCGCCCCCGAAACCGCACGTGCGGAGTATCCCATGATCGAGAGACCTCTTTCCGAGTTGCTTGAGGAGGCTTTCGTCGAATGCCGCGACATGGACGCCTCGTTGGCGGACCGGTTGCAGGCCTTCGCCGACGCCGTGCGTGATCTCGGCGAGGTCTTCCAGTCCTCCGTCGATCAACTCGTCGCCCGTCTCCGGGAGCATGAGGTCGGGGAGAATGCGCCCAAGCCGGGCGACCCCATGCCGGATTTCATCCTGCCGGACGAGAAGGGGCACCTCGTCAGCCTCGAGCAACTCTTGAAGAAAGGCCCCGTCGCCGTCGTCTTCCACCGCGGCCACTGGTGCCCCTATTGCCGGATCAACACCAAGGCGCTCGCCGAGGCCCAGGATCAAGTCGCGGCGGTGGGCGGGCGGATCGTGGCGATCATGCCCGACCGCCAGCACTATACCCGTGAGCTCCAGGAGAACTCCGGCGCCACGTTCCCGATCCTCACAGACTTCGACAACGGCTACGCCATGTCGTTGAGCCTGGCGTTCTGGGTAGGAGACGAGATGCAGGCGATGATGTGCGAAGCCGGCTGGGACGTCGAACCCTCGCAGGGAAGCGATACGTGGCTCTTGCCGATCCCCGCGACCTTCGTTGTCGGCACGGACGGCCTCGTTAAGGCGCGCTTCGTGGATCCGGACTATCGCAAGCGCATGGCGATCGAGGACCTGTTGGCGGCGTTCGAGGACACGCGCTAGGCCGCTGCCGCCTGCGACCAATCGTAAGCCCGCAGCATCTTCATCATGGCGCCCGCCACCGCCGTGCGCTGCCGGCCGGCGACGCCGTAGAGATAAATGGTGCGCTCTAGATCGATGTCGGTGACCTCGATGCGTTTCAAGGTGGCGGGGCCCTTCGTGCTAACCGGCACGAAGGCGACGCCAAATCCCGCTTCGAGGAGCGAGAACAGATCAGATTCCGCGCTGACCTCGTGGTACCGCGCCACATCGAACTCGCGTTCGCGCAACAGCCTCAGCAAGTCTTCGGTGCTCTCGCAATAGGTCCGGATCATCAGACGCTCCTGCCTGAGATCGTCGAGCATCGCGCTGGGCATTTGGGCCAGGCCGTGCTGGCTTGCCATCCCGAGATGGAAGCCTTCGGTGAAAAGAGGCCAGCGATCGAGGCGATCCCAATCCTCGTCGATTGGTCCGGCCACGGCCAGTTCCACGTCGCCCTTCTTGAGATGGTCCAACACCTCGCTCGCGCTGCCGCGCACCAGCTTCAGATCGAGACTGCTGAACATCTTGCCGAGCTCGACGACGTGTGATGTCACCAGGCTCGGATCGATGGCAGCGGACAACGCAAGCCGGAGCGAGCCGACCTCTCCCTTCTTGATCGCCGCGGCCAGCGATCGCGCGTTCATCGCGCTGTCGTAGCATTGCCGGAGATGGGGCAGCATGCGCTGCCCCAGCTCGGTCAGTTGGGCATACGGCCTTTCGCGGCGGAAAAGGTCGCCGCCCAGTTCACCCTCGAGCTGGCGAATGGCGCGGGTCAGAGAGGGCTGGGCGACGTTACATCTCTCGGCCGCGCGCGTGAAGTTCAGCTCCCGGGCGACCGCGAGGAAGTAGCGGACTTGATGCATCTCCATGCACGTCGCTCCGCTAGCCTGTCACGGCTCGGGGGAGGTGGCGCATCCATGAACGAGTTGCCGCGTCGACATCACCACAGGTTCCGTCATGCGCTCCGACTGGCTGGCGCTAATGGAGATTTTACGATCTTCGGCTGGCTGCCGTCGAGAAAATTTAAAGTGAGCGTCTACCCACAGCGGCTTGGCGTGCTCAGTTTGCCGCTGATTTGCTGAAAAAGGAAGGATGCGACGTCCCGCGGAGCACGTCACATCCTTTGGGGAGGGAAGAAGCAACGCGATTCTTCGATAGAGAACATCGATCACGGGCGACGGAAACGGAAATGCCGGTTGGCTTCCGTGCCGATAGCCGAACGCTATTCGGTACATCCAGTGCACGCTTTCAATAGCGACAAGGTATTGGGCAGTCAGGGGTATCCATCACTACCTTTGGGGTGTTCCGAACGGACATCTTGGCCAGCCGGCTCGGAGCTTTCAAAACGAAAGGCCAGCAACTCAGATGGAGAATGACAATGAAAGAGCTTCTGATCGCCCTGACCCTGGTGACCGTTTTCGCCGCTCCTGCGGCAATGGCAGAGGGTTTTCCGAACCCCTACCTAACGACGATGAGCCGCTAACTACCTTGTGAGCATCATTGTGGTTGGGTGTTGTTATCATCCCCAATGTCCCCAAAGGGCGCCCGCTCCTCAGCAATTCGGAGTGGGCGCCCTTTACGTTTCTGAGGCCGTCATACGACGCGGCACCCTGCACGTTTTGCACCGTGATCATAGAGAAAAGGTATTGGGAAGCCGCAGCCGACCTCACTAACCTCACAATCGCTCCTGGCCGAACCTAGAAGGCCCTTCGACCCGGAACGTGGTGTCTCTACGGCACCCCTCACGCAACCGGGGCCTGTGACTTGGAGATTAACGATGACCAAGCTTCATTCCGCAACGAAGTACCTCCTCGCTGCCGTGCTAATCGGCATCTTCGCTGTCCCCGCCTCCGCGGCTAGCTACCATGTCATGTTCAACAAGCAGACCAAGAAGTGCTCGATCGCTCTATCGCCACCGACCGAGACGGAGAAGTTCAGCATGATGGGCATCTACGGCTCTGAGCTAGATGCCAAGATGGCTATGGCCGGCATGACGAAGTGCAAGGGCTAAGCGCCAGCTTGCTTAAGGGGCGCCTAGCTTCGCGCCAGGCGCCCAACAACCGTCCAAGTAAGCAAAGCTCCTACCACCGCCGCAGCGAGTGAGGACTTCCGGTAAGGGTCAAACCCGGCGGTGGCGATCGTTGGCGTCGAGTCGGCTTCGCCCCAGTGAGCGGACGTTCGGACGCAAAGTTGCTTGGTCTGTGTCGTGCCATAAGCGGGCATTGGCCTCGGTCGCATATGGCGATGCGCGTGAAGTCGCCCTTCTCCCAAAGAGCCTTGTTGGGATTCATGAGCGTTACTCCTTTCTTGGACGGGCGGGGCCTGATCATGCTCGCAGGTCGCCAACCCTGCAAGACCGTCTCCGGCTATGGGAGCACGACGGGGGCCGCTTTGGGTCAGAAGCCAGGCGGTCAGCACCACCCTCCGGCATGACCGCATGGTGCCACTAGAAGCCGCTTCCGCCGCTGCTGCTTCTCCGGCGAAGCCAAGCAGCATCAACAGCGCCACCGCAACGGGGCGGCACCATTGCGCGGAAACTGTGGACCGTTTGCTGTCCCCTTGGCCCTGGGGCAGTTGATGTCGGTCAAAATGGCCGCCTTCAGCAACACTTAGTATAAAATATGGGCGCCTTGTTGGAGGCAGCAATGCCGAAGATCGATCCGTCGCGCGCTGCGCGAGCCGACTACCATGAATATGTCGCCTGGGATGTGCCGACCCGTGTGTTCCACTGGATCAATGTCCTTGCCGTCCTCGGTCTCATCGCCACAGGGCTGGAGATTTTGACAGGCAACCTCTTGGGGCTGTCCCCAGCGGGGAAGCTCACCCTTAAGAGCGTCCATGTTCTGTTTGGCTACGTTATGGCCGCAAATCTTCTTTGGCGTTTCGTTTGGGCATTCGTCGGCAATCGATATGCGCGTTGGCGTTCCATATTGCCCGGCGGCGCTGGTTTTGGGGGCGCCTTGAAGGCCTACGTCGCATCATTCCTAACCGGCGAGCCGCAGCAATATATTGGGCACAACCCGCTCGCTCGAATTGGCGTGACCGTCTTGTTTCTCTTGCTGCTGGTCCAGATGGCGACCGGTCTCGTCCTCGCCGGTACGGATTTGTTCTGGCCGCCCTTTGGGCACTTCTTTGCTGCATGGGTCGCCGCTCCTGGTGTCGAGCCTGGCATGATCCAGCCTGGCGCCACCGACCTCATAGACAAGGCTGCTTACGACTCCATGAGGGCTTTCCGTGCGCCTTTCGTCGAGGTTCACGAGATCACCTTTTATTTGATCGCGCTTGCAGTCGTTCTTCATCTGGTAGCCGTGGTGGTGACGGAGATTCACGAAGGCGGCAGCATCACCTCGGCGATGTTCACCGGTCGGAAGATTCTCACAAGAAAGCCTCCAGACTCCGACTAAACAAGATTGCCAAAGGATGAGGTCATGCCCCGCCCTCATATCGAGAGTCATTTGGTCGAACGGATCGGCTGGCTGCGCGCGGCCGTTCTCGGCGCCAACGACGGAATCATTTCTACTGCGAGCTTGATCCTGGGCGTGGCCGCAGCGGCAGCCGCCAAGGGCGATATCATGC
>CAYUTT010000047.1:0-9627 GCA_964447575.1 uncultured Methyloceanibacter sp. | reverse complement strand
TTTGTGGCGGTGCCGGCCGTACCTCGCCATTGCCATTGCCGCTTGCGCGCGCGCCTCCGGGCGCGCGGTCAGCGGTGAGCGTCACGGCGACACCCTCGACGCCCGGGAGGCCCTTCACCACGGCCTCGGCGGCCCGCCGAAGATTCTCCAGCTCCTGCGCTCGGGCGGGATCCACGGAAATGGCGAAATAAACCTTGCCCTTGTGAATCACGACCTCGGAGACTAGCCCCAGAGAAACGATATCGTCCTTGAGGTCCGGCCCCTTCACGCCTTTGAGCGCCGCGAGTATCCGGTCTTTGGTCAGTGTCTCGGTCATGGCCGGGAATGTAGTGAGGAACGCTGCCCAACGCAAAATCCGGTTTGGCCACCTCGTTGTGCTCTTCCCTTCTCACATCGAGGTGGTGCCGGTCCGGCCCCTGGGCAAGAGCGCAGGAGACATAAGAAAAGCCCGGCGGGGGACGCCGGGCTTTGGGGGCAAGTCGGGGGACCAGGGCAGGCAGGGGGGGATGGGGGGAGGATCACGCCGCGCCTAGTCCGACCAACCAACGCGTGAGGGCTCGGTTGGTTCCCAGGTTCTCTCCGATCCGGCAAAAATGGGGACCAGACAGGGCTCCCGGCCAGCTCCGACCCGATAAAACCCGTCCCAGGCCGGTCACATTTGCCCCCTTCAATAGTCCAGACTGGGCCTTCGGGAGCGCACGGCTCATCCGATTATCGAGGACGGCTCGGTCCTCGCAACCAGCCGACCCCCGGCGGAAGGAGTGACGGAAGCAGACCTGTCCCGGATTTTCCGGTCCGCGTCGCGAAAATGAACGGGGCGAAAGCCTTCTTTAACCTGCCACGGCTAAGACTTGCCGAGACAGGGCAAGGCCGCGAAAGCGTCTGCCCGAGAGCCACTTCCACAGAGCCGAGGGGGTCGCATGCGCGTGGTGGTCGGTCAGGACGCTTCCCAAGACTTCAAGCAGGCCGAGCTCGACAGGCATCTCGAAGCGTTCAAGCGCTTCGTCGAGCATGCCGGCACAGGCGCCTCTCCCCGTTGCACGCTTATCCTACGCTCCGCGGCCTCGGTTCCGGCACAAGCGCTCGTCCTGATGAAGGACACGCTGCTCGGCGCGGGTGTGCGCACCGCCGCCATCCTCGCCAAGCTCGAGCCGCAAGACGATCTCCGCCGGTTCTTCGCCGCACTCTCCGAGTTGTCCCCCGCCACGGACGCCACCACGCTGATCCGCTGGACCCGGAACCCGCGCCTGCTCGAAGCCCATGAGCAGGCGACCTTTGGCCACGACATGTGCTGGTCGGGCGACGCCATGCGCCGCGACGCCGGCAAGCGGAACCCGCTCGTCCTGTTCGAGACGGATGCTCCGGAAGCCGCGGCCCTCAGTGCCCTCGCCTTCACCGCCCTGTGGGGCGCGTCGGTGCCCGTACCGGCGCACTATCTCGCGGACCGTGGCCCGGCGAGGCCATCTGGCGCCTACGAGCGCGCGCTGGATGCACCGCTCACGGCACTCAAGCCCCATATTCAAGGCTGGCCACTGGTTCGCCACTAGCGCCGTTATACTATCGTCATCCGGAGGTGCGAGCCGTTCGCCCTTGGCTTAACGGATGACGGAGTTGCCCATGCTTTTCAGGACGCTACTCGCCCTTCTTTTCGCCGTGTTCGCGGCCCTGCCCGCACAGGCCGAAGAGCCGGCTAAAGGCCCCGTCATGGGCGAGATGCTGAAGCATCCCAAATATATCTATGCCTGGCAGGGCATGATGTCAGGCGAGACCCCACCGCCCTGGATCAGGGACTACGTCACGACGCTGGATGGCCCGCCTGTCCCCACCATCCCCGTGTCCCTCGACGGGGAGACCTACACGCTCGGCTTCACCTGCAAGCCCAACGAGTGCGAGGACAACCAGCTCTACGTGCTGTTCGCGCCGGAGGGGCGCGCCGCCTGGGCTATGCTGGTCGCGCCGGGAGGCATCTCCTGGCTTGGCCGGCCCGAGGAGCGTATCCAAAAGGCGATCACGAGCGGCTTGCGCAAATAGCGGGACGCGCGGAAGGTGGAGCCCCACGAGTGGCATCTCGCACGATGGAAGCCATGGTGTTGGAGCGCGCGGGCGAGCCGCTGAAACGCGCCGCGCTGCCCGTCCCTGAGCCGGGCCCCAATCAGATCTTGCTCAAAGTACTCGCTTGCGGGGTGTGCCGTACGGACCTGCATATCTATGACGGCGAGCTTACCCATCCGAAATTGCCACTCATCCTGGGGCACGAAATCGTGGGGAGCGTGGAGGCGCTCGGTCCCGAGGTGACAGGCTTCGAGGCCGGGATGCGCGTCGGCGTGCCGTGGCTCGGCTTCACCGACGGCACCTGCCGCTATTGCCGCGAGGGGCACGAAAATCTTTGCGATCATCCGCGCTTCACCGGGTACGACATCGATGGAGGTTACGCAGGCTATGCGGTGGCGGACGCGCGCTACTGCTTTGCGTTGCCGGAGGGCTATTCGGACGCGGAGGCCGCGCCGCTGCTCTGCGCCGGGCTGATCGGCTATCGCTCATTCAAAATGGCGGAGGACGCCTTGCGCGGGGAGACGAAGCGGCTTGGCATCTACGGCTTCGGCGCCGCGGCGCATATCGTGGCACAAGTAGCCCGGGCGCGAGGCTGCGAGATTTACGCTTTCACCAGCCCGGGCGATGCGGAGGCCCAGGCATTTGCGCTGAGCCTGGGCGCGATGTGGGCCGGCGGCTCCGACGAGACGCCTCCCGAACTCCTTGACGCCGCAATCATCTTCGCGCCCGTGGGCCCGCTGGTGCCGGCGGCGCTTCGCGCCTTACGCAAAGGCGGAATCGTCGTGTGCGGGGGCATTCATATGAGCGACATCCCGACCTTCCCGTACGACATTCTGTGGGAGGAGCGGATCGTGCGGTCGGTCGCCAACCTGACCCGGGACGACGCCCAGGAGTTCCTGGCTCTGGCACCCACCGTGCCGGTCAAGCTCTCGGTCGTGCCGATGACGCTCAGCCAGGCAAACGACGCGCTTTCCCGCTTGCGCCACGGTGCGCTCCGGGGGGCGGCCGTCCTAATCCCGTAGCCCCGAGACGCTATCTGTCCTTGCCGATCTCGATATCGACGCCGTCGCCCTTGGTGATGGTGCCCTCGAAGCCGGGCACGTCGATCTTCACCACCTCCTGCTGCTGCCGGTAGTAGAGGTAGCCGAGAATGCCCAATCCGATCAGCGCCACGATCAGCAATACCGCGACGACCGGGTTGGCCCCGCTGCCAAAGCCTTCACGAGCCATGTAGCTCCTCCCTGATAATAGGCTGAGAATGAACGCTTCCGGGCCGACGACAGTTCCGGAGCCCGGTCCCTCTTGCCGCGGACACCAATTCACTGCTTGGCTGTACTACTATTGGAGGATTGCGGTAGAGGATTTTAATGGGCTTCTCCGCGGTCGGGAGCGGCCATGTCCGGTCGGCGGCAAGATGACCAAGATCCTGATCGTTGACGACCATCCGATGTTCCGCGAGGCGCTGCGCAGCGCCGTGAAGTTCGCGCTGGCCGATGCGGAGGTGTTCGAAGCGGGCAGCATTGGGGCGGCTCTCGAAACTATTCGCAACGCCCCCGAGATTGAAATCATCCTTCTCGACCTTTCCATGCCCGGGACCTCCAGTTTTGACGGTCTGATGCTCCTGCGCTCGTCCTTCCCGCGGATCCCGATCATGATCGTCTCCGGTCTCGACGACCCTAGGATCGTACAAGAAGCGATCCGGCTTGGGGCGGCCGGGTTTGTTTCCAAGTCGGTGGACAAGACAACTCTCGCCACGGCACTCTCCGAAATTCAGAGTGGCGCGGTATTCGTGTCCGCCGATCTCGCACAGAACATGTCTAGCTCGCGCGACTCGGCACCGAGGAGCGACATTGCAACACGCGTAGCCGAGCTGACTCCGGCCCAGCTGCGCGTGCTGCAGCTCATCCGTCACGGCCGACTCAACAAGCAGATCGCACACGAGCTCGGCGTCAGCGAGACCACGGTCAAGGCGCATGTGTCGGAGATTTTGCGCAAGCTCAACGTGGTGAGCCGAACGCAGGCGGTGATCGAGACAGCTCAGCTCGACTTCGAGACAATTCTCGGCGGCGACGGCACGCATGCCCGCGACTAACCCTCAGACTCGGGTCAGATCCGAGTGGCGCTAAGGTGTCCTATAGAAGGTGAGATATCAGCGCGCGGAGCTCGGCGGGCTTGATCGGCTTGTGCATCAGCTCGCAGCCAGCCAACTGAACGTCGTTGGCCACCGCCGGACTGCGGTCGGCGGTGAGGACGACTGCGGGAACATCGCGGCCCACAAACCGGCGCACTTCGGCAAGCGCCGCGAGACCCGTCTCACCGTCGTCGAGATGGTAATCAGCCAGAACGATATCAGGCGTCCCGTTTAGCTCCGCCAAGAGAGGCGCGATGTCCTCTTGCCTGTGGGCCGTCAGGACGTTGCACGACCAGCGCTCCAACAGCCGCGCCGTGGCGTCCCGGACATCGCGATCATTCTCTATCAGCAGCACGACGGCGCCGGTCGTCTTCTGCACACAGTCCTCCCGCTCCAAGCCGGAAGCGGGCACGTGCGAGGCAACGCCCGCATGGTGCAGCTCGAGACGGAAGGTCGAGCCCTTGCCGAGCACTGACTTCACGATCAGCGGATGATCTAGTGCAAGAACCATGCGCTGCACGATCGCAAGGCCTAGACCGAGACCGGTATGGCTGCCGCCAGCTGCCGCAGCGCCCCGATAAAACTCCTCGAAGATCGTGTGGCGCTCGCCCTCGGAAATGCCGCTTCCGGTATCGACAACGTTTATAAGACATCGAGCGCCGCGCCTCGACACCCCCACGAGAACACCGCCCTCATGCGTATAGCGCACGGCGTTCGACACGAGGTTCTGCAAGACACGCAACAGCAACATGGGATCGCTGCGTACGAGCAGTCCGCAAAGGCGCACCTTGAGCTTGAGGCCCTTGGCGGCGGCTTGCGGCCCAAAGCTCGCCTCCAGAACGGACAGCACCTCGTCCAGCGGAAACACCCGCATCTCCGGCTTTACCACGCCAGCGTCGAGCTTGGAGATGTCAAGGAGCGTCTTGATGAGGTCCTCGATCGTTTGGAGCGACTGATCGATCTGACCCGTGAGAGACCGGGCGTCTTCCGAAGTCTGAAGTTCCGAGAGCACCGAAATGGAAAGACGCGCCGCGTTGAGAGGCTGGAGCAGGTCGTGGCTGGCGGCGGCGAGAAAGCGCGTCTTGCTGAGATTGGCGCGCTCCGCCTCATCCTTGGCAACGACCAGCGCCTCGTTGGAGCGTTCGAGCCGGCGCAAGACAGAGGTTAGCTCCTCCGTGCGCAAACGAACCTTGGCCTCGAGCCCAATCGCCGTCTGGAACAACGAGAACGCGTTGCCCTGCTGGTCCATAGACCGCTCGACGCGGTCCATCAGGACTGCATTGATCTTTTCAAGCTTGATGAGCCGTTGCTCGAGCGCTGCCGGATCGTCCTCCAGCGAAGCCTCGCCCCGGACCGACATTCCTCAACTCTCCAATCGGCCGGTGGCGTGATGGCCGATAGCGACGCCGGTAAAGGTCTGGTTCAGATGCATCGCGTTGAACTGCTCACCATAGGTATGAAAACCAGCCACATGGAAGCATCTGTAAAGGTCGCTGACCAAGTGCTTGACCTGCCGGTTCTCGGCATCGAGCCTGCGTAGAACGCACTCGAATCCGAGAACGAGATCAACGCCGCCGATTGCCGCATCGAGACGTTCGAGCTCGGTAGCCATGGACTTGACCAAGTCCTTGGGCTCCGCGACCGTAAGCACGACACCATCATCAATGGCACAGAAGAAAGAGAGTGAGCCGTCGGGATTTACGCGTTGAATGGACCGGCAGTAGTAGTTGCCGCCCACGCGCACGATCACTGGATGCGCGGCGAAACTCATTGGGGCCAAGGAATTCGGTTCAACCCCCACGGAACTTGCATATTCAAGTGCCGCCGGTTCCGCGTTGAGCTCATATACCGTGCGGCTCTCTGTATCGGAGGCGGTCACAACCAATTTCTTGTCAGTTGGCTCGAAATGATCGTGATTGAAGCTCCGCACCGGGTAGTCGGTCTCCACGAGCAGCAGCAAGGCTGCCTCGCGATAGATTTGCCCGTCGTGCAGGAGGCTGGTGCCGGTCAATGCAAGGTCGTCCCCGGCCGATCCCCCCACCAGTGGAATGTCATCGAGCGCCCAAGCGATCGCCGACACAACGACCTCCTCGCATTTGGACAGGCCATCTATGAGCGATATGGCAAAGCGATTTGCATAACAGCCAGCGCCAAGGCGATCGAGCCCGGCCCGCAAGGATCGTACAGCCTCCGTCCCCCGCTCCACGGTGAGATTGCGCACATCGGGAATGATCCCGCTGACGAAGTTGAAACCCTCCTTGGGAAAAGCCACCACGAGAACGCTGCCCTCGCTGAACCCGGCCGGCGTAATCTCCCCGGCAGTGCTACAGCCGGCCAGGGGCACGTGTTCGAAGTATTGTGAAAAGGCTTCGCTCAGCGCCTCGGCGGCGTAACGTTGCGAGAAAAAGACCAGAAGCTGGCCGAGATCGGTCTTGTCTATGACCTTGGCAAGCTCGGCGACGGCTGTTCTAGCCGCATCCGCTTCTATCCACGCCGTCTGAACTCCGCAGGCATGACGCTTTGCTTGGGCCCCGCGCCGCACGCATTCCTCCCGCGCTTCCTACCTGGTTATTCTTGTTGGTTGCAGTCAAGCAACCCTACCGGATTTGGAGCGCTCTCCGTGCCATCGTTCGAAGGTACAATACCACTCCACGATTCGCCCCGATAGCCTGCTAGCTGGGGCCACCGTGCGGCAACCGCGAAGTTGCCGCTACCGCCGTCATCCCATCAAATCATAGTCTTGAACTGGGGTTCGCTGAGCCCCGCTTCGGACAACGCTGCGGCGCGAATGCTGCGAACACCGTGGCGGTTACCGGCTCCGAGGCGGAGCGCTGGGGCCTTGGCGTCGTGCAGGAAATCGACTCCGCGGCGATGCACCTCTTCGCCCGCGGGCAGCATCAGGACATCGACTTCGTCGGCACGAACGCTGCTGGAAACACCCGGCGTGAACCAGGGCTTTTTTTCTGAGCCTCCACCCAACAAACTGCCTAGTCCAAACTCAAGCCGTCCCTCCTGGGGCAGCTTTCCTTTTCCATTGCCTGCCCCGCGCCTTACTCCAAAAGTACAATTCTCCAACGCCCTCGCTGCCTTTAGGCTAGGAAATGAGCCAACCGGCGACTGGCCGGGGCACGCCCTTTGACAAGGATCAATGACCGGGCGCAGAATTGGTCAAAATGCTCAGAACAACCAGGTATTAGGGAGGTTCCCATGCTTCACCAGGTCATAGAGACCTTGAGCTCCCGCGTGGTGCTCAGGCCACGCTACGAGAACTTCATTGGCGGCCAGTGGGTGGCGCCCGTCGATGGTGGCTACTTCGACAATATCAGCCCCATCACCGGCAAGCCGGTGTGCCAGATCGCGCGGTCGCAAGCTGCAGACATCGAGCTTGCGCTCGACGCCGCGCACAAGGCGCGGGACGCTTGGGGCAAGATGGCGCCCGCGCAGCGCGCCATGCTCCTCAATAAGGTCGCCGACCGCATGGAGGAGAACCTCGAATTGCTGGCGGCGGTCGAAACCATCGATAACGGCAAGCCGATCCGCGAGACGCGCGCCGCTGATATCCCGCTCGCCATCGATCACTTCCGCTACTTCGCCGCCTGCGCCCGCGCGCAGGAAGGCTCGCTCAGCGAGCTCGATCACGATACGGTCGCCTATCACTATCACGAGCCGCTTGGCGTGGTCGGCCAGATTATCCCGTGGAACTTCCCGATCCTGATGGCGGCGTGGAAGCTCGCCCCGGCGCTTGCCGCGGGCAACTGCGTGGTAATGAAGCCCGCCGAACAAACGCCCATGTCGATCATGGTGCTGATGGACCTGATCGCCGACATCCTGCCCGCCGGCGTCCTTAACGTCGTCAATGGCTTCGGCGTCGAGGCAGGCAAACCGCTTGCCCAGAACAAGCGCATCGCCAAGATCGCCTTCACCGGCGAGACGACGACCGGCCGGCTGATCATGCAGTACGCGAGCGAGAACCTGATTCCAGTGACGCTCGAGCTCGGCGGCAAGTCTCCCAACATCTTCTTTGCCGACGTGCTGGCCGAGGACGACGACTTCTTCGACAAGACGCTCGAAGGCTTCGCCATGTTCGCGCTGAATCAAGGCGAGGTGTGCACCTGTCCGTCGCGGGCTCTGGTCCAGAAATCGATCTACGACCGCTTCATCGAGAGGGCGATCGAGCGCGTGCGGAAGGTCAAGCAAGGCAACCCGCTGGACGCCGACACCATGATCGGGGCGCAGGCCTCGAACGACCAGCTGGAGAAGATTCTGTCCTATATCGATATCGGCCAGAAGGAGGGCGCGAAGCTGCTTACCGGCGGCGGGCGCGCGAAGCTGAACGGCGAGTTGTCCGAAGGCTACTACGTCGAGCCCACCGTGTTCGCGGGCCATAACAAGATGCGCATCTTCCAGGAGGAGATCTTTGGCCCGGTCCTTTCGGTGACCACCTTCGAGGACGAGGACGAGGCGCTCGAAATCGCCAACGACACGTTATATGGGCTTGGCGCCGGCGTTTGGACCCGCGACATCAATCGAGCCTACCGGTTCGGACGCGGCATCCAGGCAGGGCGGGTGTGGACCAATTGCTACCACCTCTACCCAGCGCACGCGGCGTTCGGCGGATACAAGAAGTCGGGCATCGGCCGTGAGAATCACAAGATGATGCTCGACCACTACCAGCAGACCAAGAACGTGCTGGTGAGCTATAGCCCCAAGGCGATGGGCTTCTTCTAGGGGATCGAGACCGGCTCGCCGCCAACACGGCGAGCCACTTTCATTTCCCGCCGCCGTAATCCTGCCACCAGCGCCAATCTTGCCCATTCGGGTTTCGCGCTGGCGTGGCCGGCTCCTTCGCGGCCTTGAGGGATTTAGGCTTCAGCCCCCGCACAGCGTCGATTGACACCTCTGCCTGATAGGCCTTGATCGACCTTCCTTGCGCCGAAGCCGGGCCACCTGCGGCGGTTGAGGCGAGCGTGACGGCGGCAAGCGCGGAAAGCGCATCGCGCAGCATGGAGCGGGTCATGGCAAACCTCCAACCAAAGGCCCTGACCTCTGTTCGACGCCGTGAACCGCCGCCAGGTCACGCCAATTCATCCCCACGCGAGGGGGAGGTATAAATGGCCGCTTTGCGCTATGCTTTGCCCATGGTCGAACGCGTCTTAGCCACGGATGAAGCGCTGGCCCTGATCGAGCGATTGCGCGCGAAGCACGGGAAGCTGATGTTCCACCAGTCGGGCGGCTGCTGCGATGGTTCGGCGCCGATGTGCTACCCGGAAGCCGAGTTCAGGGTCGGCGGCAACGACGTGAAGCTCGGCGAAATCGGCGGCGCGCCCTTCTATATGGACGCCGACCAGTTCGACTATTGGAAGCACACCCAGCTGATCATCGACGTAGTCCCCGGCCGCGGCCATGGCTTCTCGGTCGAGGCGCCGGAAGGGGTGCGCTTCTTG
>CAYUTT010000046.1:0-9745 GCA_964447575.1 uncultured Methyloceanibacter sp. | reverse complement strand
CCCGGAAGCGGGAACCATTAAAAACGCCGTAATGGCCCACGTCGGGCTGCAGATGGTGGGCGCGGAGGCCGTCCGGGAGATTTTTGCACAAGATTTGTGCAGCTTTGGTCTGGCCGATTCCGGAGATGTCGTCCTTCTCGCCCTCGACCGTCATCAGGGCCACGCGGTGCACCTTTCCGGGATCCACCAGCACGCCTCTGTGCTGCATCTCGCCCTGGGGGAGCCTGTGCTCCAAGAACACCGTCTCGATGGTCTGGAGGTAGTACTCGGCCGTGAGGTCCATCACGGCCAGGAACTCGTCGTAGAATTCGCGGTGCTTGTCGGCGGAGTCGCCGTCGCCGCGGATCAGATTGTGGAAGAGATCGCGGTGGGCATTCAGATGCCGGTCGATATTCATGCCCATGAAGCCCGAGAGCTGCAGGAAGCCTGGATAGACGAGCCGCATCATGCCGGGATAGGGCCAGGGCACCTGGGTAATGACGTTGTGGCGGAACCAGCTCAACGGCTTGCCGCAGGCGAAGCGGTTGACCGCGGTCGGGCTCTCGCGCGCATCGATGGGGCCGGCCATGAGGATCATGGAGCGCGGGACGGCGCGGTCGCGTTTCGCTTCCATCAGGGCGACGGCGGCGAACACCGGCACGGTCGGCTGACAAACCGCCATCACATGCGCGTTTCCGCGGAAAAAGCGCAAATACTCCTGGATGTAGTCGATATAGTCGTCCAGATCGAAGGGACCGGCGGAGCGCGGTACGAAGCGCGCGTCGTGCCACTCGGTGACGTAGACGTCGTGATCGGGAAGAAGATCGCGCACCGTGCCGCGCAGAAGCGTGGCGAAGTGCCCGGCCATCGGCGCTACCACCAGCACGGTCGGGTCCTTCTTCGCCCGCGACGGCGGCAGGTTCCGTTCGAAGTGCACGAGATTGCCGAACGGCTTCGCGAGGATTGTCCTCGGCCGGACCGCAACCTGTTTGCCATCGACCGCAACCGCGTCGATCCCCCAAGCGGGCTTGCGATAGCGGCGCGTGGACCGCTCGAACAGCTCGAGCGCCGCCGCCGCGCCACGGCCAAGCGCTGTATAAGCGGCCGGATTCAGCGGATTGCGCAGCAAGAGCCGATACGCATCGGCCGTGGCCCTCGCCGGATGCAGGGCGGCCTGGTTCAGCTCGTAGAGGTGATAAAGCATGGACTCCCTCCGACTCAGCAGCATTCTAATGCTGCATCGCAAAAGGAGATGGTGATTCTATGCTGCAGTGCAATGACAGATGGCCGCAGGCGCAGCCGCCGCGCGGCTATAGGTAGCGGCGCAGCGTTTCGGTCATCTTGTCGGCCGGCGTGCCGTAAGGAATGTGCGTGATGTATTCGCCGTCCGGACTCATAAGGTAAACGAGCGAGGAGTGGTCGATGCTGTAGCCGTAGTCACCCTGCTGATCTTTGTACTCGAACTTTTGGTAGGTGACGCGATAGGCCTTCGCGGCTTCCGCGACCGCTTCGGGCGAACCGGTGAGACCGACGAAATTCGGTCCAAAATTCTCCACATAGGCCGTCACGGCCTCCGGGGTGTCGCGCTCCGGGTCAACCGAAATAAAAATGGGGACGACTTTGTCCGCGTTGGCACCGAGACCCTCCACCGCCTGCGCCATGACCTGAAGCTCGGCCGGACAAATGTCGGGACAATGCGTGAAGCCGAAGAACACGAGCATGTAGCGGCCGCGGAAATCCTGGTCGGTCACCGTCTTGCCGTCCTTGCCGACGAGCTCGAACGGGCCGCCGACCAGGGCCTTGCCGGTCGTCACCACGCGGCTTCCGGGCGTCTCCGTATTGAAGAGCAGGATCGCCACGCCGACCAGAGCGCCGATCAGAAAGCCTCCGACGATGACGAGGAGAAGAGAACGTCTCATAGCATTCACTCACCAAGCTGAAGCAGCGTGCCGTTGACGCGCGCGCTGCCCAAGAACCAACTGAACGTTGCGTAGCCGACCGCGAGATAGATAGCGTTCAATCCGAGCGCCCACCACAGAGAGTTGGCATCGAAGGTGTTCTCCAGGAGAATGGAACGCATGCCCTCGAACACATGCGTGGGCGGCAACGCGAGCGCAACCGGCTGGAGCCAGTCGGGCAGCGTCGAGACCGGATAATACACGCAGCACAGGGGCAACAGCAAAAAGGCGAGCGACCAGGCGAGCTCCTCGGCGCCAAGCCCATAGCGCAGGATCACGCCGGAGGCGATGAGGCCGAGCGACCAGCTCGTCAGCACGAGCACGCAAAAGAACGCCGCGAGCGCCAGGCCCAGATCGAGCAGGTTGAAGCCGAAGATGAAGAAGGCCGCGACGGCGACCGGCACCATGCTGACGGCGAGCCGGATGATGCTCCACAGGGAGAGCGCGGCAACAAGCTCGAAGGGGCGCAACGGGCTGGTGAACAGATTGCCGAGATTGCGCGACCACATCTCCTCGATGAAGGTGGTGGAAAAGCCGATCTTCGAGCGGAACAGAATATCCCACAGCAGGACCGCGCCGATAAGCACGCCCGCGGCTTGCGCGTAGGGGTTGTCGGTCCCGGCGAGGTATTTCTGCAAGAAGCCCCAGGTCAGCATCTGGAGAAACGGCCAATAGATCAGCTCCACGAGGCGCACGCCGGAGCTCCGCAACAGATAGGTGTAGCGGCGGACGAGCGCCGTCATGCGGCGGAGCGATGCGTGCACGCCGCTCGGCGGCAGAAGCACCGGCTCGACGTCGCGTGCGGCATAGGGCGCTGTCATGGCGGCATCCTCTCCGCTTCGACGATGGGGTCGAGCCTTTGCGCGGTGCGGCCCCGGACGACATCGAGGAACACATCTTCGAGGGTTTCGCGGCCGTATGCGGCGATCAGCGCCTTCGGGGTCTCGTCCTCGATGATGCGTCCGGCCTGAAGCAGGATGACGCGATCGGCGAGCCGCTCCACTTCGGTCATGTTATGGGACGCGATCAGGAGCGTGGCGGACGTGCTGCGCGCATATTCCTTCAGCTTGCGCCGGATCCAATCGGCGGTATCGGGATCGAGCGAGGCGGTGGGCTCGTCGAGCAGCAGAAGATCCGGAGCATTCAGCAGCGCTTTGGCGAGACCGACCCGCGTCTTCTGACCGGCGGAGAGTTTGCCCGTGGGGCGATCGAGCAGCGCCGCGAGCTGCAATTGCTCGGCAACGTAAGCGATGCGTTCGGCCGCATTGGCGATCCCATAGAGTCCGGCATACACGGTGAGGTTCTGCTTCACGGTCAGCCGCTGCGGGAGGTCGACGTAAGGGCTTTGGAAATTCATGCGCTGCGCCACGTCGTAGCGGTTGCGGCTCATATCGGCGCCGAACACCCGCACCTCGCCCGCCGTCGGCTGGATCAGCCCCAGCAGCATGGCGATGGTCGTGGTCTTGCCCGCGCCGTTTCCGCCGAGCAGCGCCACGGTGGTGCCGGCCTCGATGGTAAAACTAATGTGATCGACGGCGGTGACGGCGCCATAGCGCTTGGTGAGGCCGCGCACGGCGACGGGGAGGCGCGCGAGATCGCGCTCAGCCTCGCTCCCTTTGGATATATTTCGCGCGGTCTCGTTCATGTGCTTGCGCTGCGCGCCTGCTTTGTCGGAATTATGGCTCCTCGCCACGTGCTAGGGTTCACCTATGGCTGCTCTCGACAATAGTCAAACCGCCGCTCAAGCCGCCGTGCCGGAATGGTTGCGGACCGGCGAAAGCCGCCTGCGCCTCCACACCATCGTGCGGCTGCGCTGGCTGGCCGTGCTCGGCCAGAGCCTTACGGTTATCGGCGCCTATTGGGTGCTCGACATGGACCTGCCGATCGGCGGGTGCTTCACGGTCATCGCTCTTTCCGCCTGGCTCAATGTCGTCCTACGCATCCGCTACCCGGCGAGCCAGCGGCTCAAGAGCAACTACGCCTTCGTCATGCTGGCCTACGACATTCTCCAGCTCGCGGCGCTGCTCTATCTCACCGGCGGCCTGCAGAATCCGTTCGCGTTCCTGCTTGTCGCGCCGGTCACCGTGTCGGCTTCGACGCTGCCCTTGCGCATCACGGTCGCGCTCGGCGTGCTCGCGATCGCGGCGGCGAGCCTGCTCACCACCTATCATTATCCTCTGCCGTGGTTCCACGATTCGCGCCTCGTGTTGCCGCTGACCTACGTGTTCGGCGTGTGGGCCACCGTGGTGTCGGGGATCTTGTTCATCGGATTCTATTCCTGGCGCACGGCCGAGGAAGGCCGGCGCATGGCGGAAGCCTTGGCGGCGGCGGAGATGGTGCTTGCGCGCGAGCAGAAGCTCTCGGCGCTCGACGGGCTCGCCGCCGCCGCAGCCCATGGGCTCGGCACGCCGCTCGCCACCATCGCGGTCGTCACCAAGGAGCTCATACGGGATGCCAAGGAGTCCGATCCCCATTACGAGGATCTGGCCCTGTTGCGCGCGCAGGCCGAGCGGTGCCGCGAGATCCTGAAAGAGCTAGCCGGACGCGGCGAAGAGCTCGACATCATCGTATCGCGCATGCCCGTCTCGCATCTGATCGAGGAAGTGGTCGAGCCGCACCGTCTCGTCACCGTCCCCATCGAGGTCAGGATCGGGCCCTCGCCCGGAATCATGGGTTGCATCGTCAGCATGCGGGAGCCCGTCACGCAACGCAATCCTGGCGTTCTCTACGGGCTCGGCAATCTCGTGGAGAACGCCGTCGATTTCGCCGCGACCAAAGTCGAGGTCGACGCGAGCTGGTCGCAAGACGAGGTGCGCATCGTCATCGCCGACGACGGCGAAGGCTTCCCGCCGGACGTGCTGGAGCAGCTCGGAGAGCCGTTCGTCACCACGCGGCCGGGCGGAAACTGGGGCGAGGAGGAGCCGGACCATGTCGGCATGGGTCTCGGCTTCTTCATCGCCAAGACACTGCTGGAACGATCCGGCGCGCGGCTCGAGCTCGCCAATCGCGAGCGGGGTGCCGTGGTGACCGTGATCTGGCCCCGCGCCAAGTTCGAGCGAAAACCGGGCGAGGACGCGCCGGAGCCGACGTCCTTCCCCTAGCAACTGGAGTCGGATTCGCCTTCAGGCGGGGCGAACTTGCCCTGTATCGCCCGTTTTCCCCGGATTTCATTCACTTTGATGGTGGGTTCCCGGATCGCAAGGCTTGCCTCGCGATCCGAAAGTGCCTACCTAGAGCTGCCAACAAGAAATTCGCCAATCTGTCCGGGAGCTTACGCCAGGGTTGGGCGCGTAGTGCAAGAGGAGCTCAACCATGGACGTTCAATCGGTCTCCCCCTCGCCACAGGGCCTTCGCGTGCCGGCACAAGACAACACCCTTCTCATCGTCGATGACGACCGCGCCTTCCTGCAGCGGCTCGCCAGGGCCATGGAAGCGCGCGGCTTCGAGGTCGAGGCCGCCGCCTCCGTCGAGGAGGGCCTGACCGCTCTCAGGCGCCGTCCCCCGGCTTTCGCCGTGGTGGACATGCGTCTCGACGACGGCAATGGCATCGATGTAATCGCCGCGCTCAAGGAGCTCCGCCCCGAGGCGCGCGCCGTGGTGCTGACCGGCTACGGCAATATCGCGACCGCCGTGACCGCGGTGAAGATCGGCGCGGTCGACTATCTGGCGAAGCCCGCCGACGCGGACGACGTCTATAACGCGCTGGTCGCATCGACCGACGCCAAGGCGCCGCCGCCGGAGAACCCCATGTCGGCGGACCGCGTGCGCTGGGAGCACATCCAGCGCGTCTACGAGCTGTGCAACCGCAACGTCTCCGAGACGGCGCGCCGGCTCAACATGCACCGCCGCACGCTGCAGCGCATTCTCGCCAAGCGCGCCCCGAAATAGCTTCCTCTAAGCCGCCTTTCGATCTCTGCCGTAGCAAGCCTGGCCAATCGCCTCGATATGGCGATGGTCGGTGCCACAGCAACCGCCGAGCACGATGAGGTGCGGCAGCCGCTCCAAGAGTTCGGCGTATTCCTCGCCGAGCTCTCGAGGATTTCCGCTATCCAGCTCAGGGGCGTTGTCGAGTTCCGCGTGGCTGCACCGTGAAGCGTTGGCGCGGACGCCGCGAACGCGCCGGACCCAGTCCGCGCCGCTCTCGAGCGTCTGCACGAAATGCGTCGGGTGAGCACAGTTGATCATGTAGTAGGCGGGCGCCGAACCAGTCTCGGCATCCACGGCCTCGATGGCCTCCGACAGGGTATGTCCCGTCGGCAACCGCCCGTCGGTCTCCACCGTGAAAGAGATCACAGATGGCATCTCAGCGGCCGCGGCCGCGCGCGCCACACCGACGGCTTCACTGGTATTGGTGATGGTCATGGCCGTGACGCAGTCGCAGCCGGCATCCCGGAACACGCCGACCTGCCAGGCATGATAGGCTTGCGCCTCCTTCGGGGTCATCAGTTTGCCGGGGTCATAGCCGTCGCCCCTGGGCCCGATACAGCCGCTGATTGGCATCGGCGTACGCGAAGTTTGATATTTGGCGCGAATCTCAAGCATCAGATCGATACTCGCGCCGTTGATCTCACCGAGCTTTTCGAGCGGGTAGCCAATCTTGGCACCCCAGTCGGGATTGGCCCGCCATGTCGGACTCTCCAGGATGAATCCCACGCCGTGCGCCACTGCCATCGGCACGTAGTGGTCGAAATAGGCGCGCAGGGCGTCGCGCCCGCGCTCGGTCTCCACGAGCACGAAAGCGGCATTGGCGGGCAAATCCCAGCCCTCCTGGAAAATGAGAAAGGTCTCAAGTCCTCCGTCGGTGAGAAATCGGCCGCCGTCAAGCGGGGGAAATGGGTGTCGGTACTTGGAAGCATTGGTTGGCGCCATGGCCACGCGTCTCCTTCTCGCAATGCAACAGGGGTGCTTCGGTCGGCCTCTAAATGGGCCAGGAGCGAAGACGTCTCCAGTGAACTCGTGGTACGGCCCGGCAGCCAAGCGGGATTCCCGGGCTTTCTTGGACAGGAGACTTTCGCCGCGCTTTGGGGCGGCGTCTTTAGCGCCGCGCACCCCCGTCAACTGAACTCGTGGTACAGTTGAGAAGAGGCTTGAGATGACGAACGCAGCAGACCCCCTTATCCAGCGCAAGAGCGCGGACACCCGCGAACGCATTCTCGATGCGGCGGAGGCCGGCGTTCTCGAGAAAGGCTTCGCCGCCACTTCGATCGACGAACTCATCGCCGCCGTCGGCATCACCAAGGGTGGCTTCTTCTACCACTTCAGTGACAAGGGCGCCTTAGCCAAGGCCTTGCTGGAGCGCTACATCGAACGTGAGAACGCTCTCTTCGATGAACTTTTCAGTCGAGCTGATGAGCTCAACGAGGATCCGCTGCATGGCTTTCTCGTCTTGCTCAAGATGATGTCGGAAGTGTTCGCCGATCTGCCCAACGGTCATCCCGGCTGTCTCATCGCGGCGTACTGCTATCAGGACCGCCTGTTCGACAAGGATGTGCGCGATCTCACCACTTCGACGGTCATCGCCTGGCGGGGCCGGTTTCGCGAGCGCCTCGATTTGATCGCGGCCAAGTACCCGCCACGCATTCCGGTCAACCTCGACGACCTTGCGGACATGCTCGCAGTGGTGGTCGATGGTGGCATCATCTTGTCCCGGGTGGTCCATGACAGGTCGGCCCTGCCCCGTCAGATGCTGCTTTACCGGGATTTCGTTCGCGCCGTGTTTGTGGGCGTGTGACGCAATCAGCTCTCCAAGCCGCAAGCAGGATCGAGGTGATGCTGGAGGCGCAAGGCCGCCGCGCGCGCGAAGCACAGCATCATCGCCTTGCGGCGCGCCGCGGAGAGCCGCGCCTCGACGGGATCGCGCACGAGCTCCGCGCCGTAGCGGTCGGCGAGGATGAGGCCGGCATGCTCCGGAATCACCTCGCAGGGGAAGTCCGCGTCGACCGCGAAATAGAGCCGGTCGCAATAATCGAGGTAGTCCTGCCACTTCCCGTCGGTGCGGTAGTCGAGAAGGCACGACTTGATCTCCACGATCAGCACGTCGCCCGCGGAGGATAGGCCCACCACGTCGGCGCGCCGGCCGTTCGCCAGTGGCAGCTCCGTCACCACCGAATAGCCCAGCAGGCGAAACGTACGGCAGACGCCGCGCTGGAGCGCCGCGGCGGCCTGCGATTGGCGGCCATCCAACGGAATCAACGGGTCTTGATCGGGTGCGCGCAGGAGAGGACCTCCCTCCGGAATCAAACAATCGTCACGGAATTGTGCATGCTTGCGCGTTTCGCGAAGCGGAACAAGCTGCTAAATCGCACGTTTTGAGACAGCCCCCGAACCCCCGCGGGAGGAATCATGAGCCTCAGTCACAGCATGCTCGCCGAGCCCCGGCGGGACGTTCCCTCCGAGTCTGCCTCTACCGAACCTTCTTCGCTACGGAATCGCCTGATGGAGACGCGCCTACTGTCGTTGGCGCTTGCCGCGCCGCTCAGCGACGAGGACCAGGTCGTCCAGGCGAACGACGACGCGAGCCCGACGAAATGGCATCTTGCGCATACCACGTGGTTCTTCGAGGCGTTCGTGCTGCCGCGCTTCCTGCCCGGCTACCAGCTGTTCGACGAGACTTTCGAATATTGCTTCAACTCCTATTACGAGAGCGTGGGACCGCGCCATCCGCGCCCGAAGCGGGGCCTTCTGACGCGCCCGCCGGCCGCCCAAGTCCGCGCCTATCGCGCCCATGTGGATGCGGCGCTGGAGCGCCTGTTCGACACGGAACTCCCGGACGAGGCGGCGGCGCTGGTCGAGCTCGGCATTCATCACGAGCAGCAGCACCAGGAATTGCTTCTCACCGACATCTTGAGCCTGTTCGCCTCGCAACCGCTCAAGCCTGCCTATCGCGATGCGAAGCCGGGCGTGGCGGTGCACGCCCCCGTGCCGCTCGCCTTCACGTCCTTCGACGGCGGCGTCTTCGCAGTCGGGCATGACGGCGACGGCTTCGCTTACGACAATGAGGGCCCACGGCACGAGCAGCTCGTCCGTCCCTTCAAGCTCGCCAATCGCTGTGTGACCAACGCCGAGTGGATCGCGTTCATCGAGGACGGTGGTTACCGCACGGCGACGCTATGGCTCGCCGAGGGCTGGAACACGATTCAGTCGCAGGACTGGCAGGGCCCGCTCTATTTCGAGGCGGCCGACGGCGGCTACATGCAGATGAGCCTGCTCGGCTTCCGCCCCGTGGATCCGGCGGCGCCCGTCACCCATGTGAGCTATTTCGAGGCGGACGCCTTCGCCCGCTGGGCCGGCTACCGGCTGCCATCGGAGTTCGAGTGGGAGGTGGCCTCCGCCGGCCTTCCCGTGCAGGGCCGCACCCTGGGCGCCGATCATCTGCGGCCCATGGCGGCCGAGGCCGGCGACGGGCTCGGCCAGATGTTCGGCGACGTTTGGGAGTGGACGGGAAGCGCCTATCTCCCCTATCCCGGCTTCAAGGCCGCGCCCGGCGCCGTCGGCGAGTACAACGGCAAGTTCATGTGCAACCAGTTCGTGCTCAAGGGCGGCTCCTGCGCCACACCGCAAGGTCATGTGCGGCGCACCTACCGCAACTTCTTCTATCCTCATCAACGCTGGCAATTCACGGGCCTCAGGCTCGCGGCGGACGCGTAATGGCGAGCGATATCTCCTCGTCGCTCGCGCCCGGCCGGGCGCGCGCGACGGCAGCCAGGACCGCGCCGCGTGGCACCGAGACGGCGGAGTTCGCGTCAGCCGTGCTGAAGGGCCTGGCGCGGCGGCCACGCAGCATCCCCTCCCGCTTTCTCTACGACGCG
>CAYUTT010000045.1:5203-9978 GCA_964447575.1 uncultured Methyloceanibacter sp. | reverse complement strand
TTGCCGTGGAGCGGGTCGAGGAGGATGAGCTCCGCCCGCGCTTCCACTGCCGCATTGCCCATGCGGCGACCCACGCGCCGTTCAAGGGTTTCAACCGCGCGCAAGCCGCGGTGATCGAGGCGGCAATTCTGGCGAGCCGCCTGCAGATGCTGCCGCGCCAGAAGATCGAGCAGGAGCTCGCTTATCTCCAGATCGCCGTGGAGAAGACGGCCGGGCGACGCGAGCATGAGGCCTGGCGGCTCCTGGTCGAGAAGATCGAGGACCATTACAAGCACGCCCCGGACGCAACCTGAGATCGGTGCCATTGGGCGGCATCCGCGCTATAATAAGGGAACGGGGGACCCGGCGCTGCATTGACCGAGCGCCACTTGAACGCAAGCAACGGAGGTCCACCCATGAAAGTCAAAAACGCAATGCATAAGGGCGTCGACTGGGTCGCCCCCGACACGCCCATCGCCGACATCGCCAAATTGATGCACCAGCACGACATCGGCGCCGTTCCGATCGGCGAGGACGATCATCTGATCGGCATGGTGACCGACCGCGACATCGTCTGCAAAGGGCTGGCGAAGAATGGCTCCGACCCGGCTCGCCTAACGGCCCGCGATGTGATGACCCCCGGTATCCATTGCTGCCGCGAGGACGATGACTTGGCCAAGGCGGTGCATCACATGGAGGAGCTGAAGATCCGCAGGCTGCCGGTCATCAACCAGAATAGGCGTATGGTCGGCATGCTCAGCCTGGGCGACGTCAGCCAGGCAGCACCCAGCGACTTGCTGTCTGAATGCGTCAGGAGCGTCTCGGCGCACCACTGATCGTATGGTGCCGCCCGCGCAGCGGTTGATTCGAGGCGCAACAGCGCTCTCGGATCACGCCGCTGCGGTCGGCGCCCCCGGCTCCGGAGGCCGCTCCAGGATGTGAACGATCCGCGGCCGCTCGCGCGGCACGTCGCTCGCCTTACCGGCCCGCTCGGGAATGTCGTGCAGGTGAACCTCGTCGGCCGCGTGGCGTCGCAAGATTTCGAGCGCCTTGTCGGCATGTTTCGGATCTCGGGCTCTGACCCACAGCAGCAAGCCGCCGTGCTGCAGGTGCTGATCGAGATGCTTCGCATGCTCGTGGCCAATGAACCGGGCGAGAGCGGCCCCGACGAGGCCGCCGGCTCCACCAGCGATCGCCGCCGCTGCAATGGCACCGAGCAAGGTCCCGCCAGAGGCCACGACGGCGAGGCTGCCGACAATCGCCGGTATATAGATGCCGGCGCCGATCACCGCCCCCTCCGCATCGCCGATGGTCTCGTCGGGGACGTATCCAATCCGCGGCGCGTCGGGATCGTCCATGAACTCCTTGGTCGACGTATAGGCGCGCCCGAGTTTCGTCATGATGGCGTCCTCGTGTGCCAGCACGTTGACATCGGCGCTGTCGAAACCGGCCAGCAGCAAGTCGTCGATGGCGGCCTGGAACGAGGGAACCTCGTGGAAGACCGCAACGGCTTCCGTTCCGCTCGAACTGTATGCCCCTTCTGACATGGGAGACCTCCAGTCTGCGGCAATCGCCACAGCCCGCTGACGGGAGGTATTAAGGAGACCACGGGTCAGGGGCTTTCGGCACGCCGCCCATGGCTGTGAGAGTATCACCAATGGACCGGGTTTTGAACGGGCCCACCGGCGCTTCAGCCATCACGGCTGCGTGTTTTGCGTCCCGCCTCTGTCGTAGCGGGAGGCACGGGATCGGCCATGAACGGACGAAACATCCGCCGGTACTGACCAGGCGTGAGCCCGGTCGAGCGTTTGAACAACCGGCGAAAAAAGGCGAGGTTCTCGTAGCCGAGATCGGCGGCGATCTCCTCGAAAGAGGCATCGCTCGATTCCAGTTGCCGCTTGGCCTCCTCGACCCTGAGATTCTGCACATAGGCAATGAGCGTTGAGCCTGTCGCCGCCTTGAAGCGCCGTTTGACGCTGCGCTCGGGAATGCCGGCGATCGCAACAACCTGGGCGATGGCGTCGGCGGCACGATGATGCTCGGCGAGCCACGCCTCGCAGCGCCTTACCACGGCATCGGCGTGCGGCTGTGGCCGAACCAGCGTCGCATAGGGAAGCTGCCCCTCGCTGTGCCACTTCAGAAGATAGACCTTGGCGATCCGCAGGGCCTCGCCCGGGTTGAGATGACGCGCGATGATATGGAGCGCGAGGTCGTGCCAAGACGTGGTCCCGCCCGCGGTCACGATGTGCCCGGCCGGGTCGGCGAACACGAGCGGCGGCTCCGGCCGGAAGCGTATTTTCGGGTAGCGCGTCCGGAACAGGTCCGCGTAACCCCAATGGGAGGTGGCCTCCTTGTTGTCGAGGAGTCCCGACGCCGCCAGCATGACCGAGCCGGAGCACGCGGAGTAGATGAAGCTCCCGTCGCGGTAACGTCGCCGCACCCACTCCAGGAGCTCCGGGTAGCGGCCCTTGAGATCGTTGTCGGGCGCGAGCCAGAGTTCCGGCAGAATGACGATATCGGCGGCGGGGTCGTCGCCGGCGGCGACATCGGGCGTGACGGGTACGCGGTTGCCGCAGGCGAAAGGGGAGCGCGACGGTGAAATAATGCGTGGCCGGATGCGGCGCGGCGCGGGCGCGGCGCCTGCGAGCTCTTGCCAGAGCGAGCCTGCGGAGGCGAGCACGTCGACCATGCCGTAGAGCGCGGAGCCCGCGGTTTCCGGCACGGCCACGATCAGGGCCTCGATGGCGGGGTCGGCTGCCGTCTTCATCGGGGCCGATTTTGGCACGAATCGACCCTTTGTGACGAAAATCGATCTGAGAGCGGAAGGCGCCCCTCCTTACCTTCCGCCCTGAGAGCCGCCGCCTCTTGCGGGGGCTGCCAGCCGAAGGAGGAAACCATGAAGACGCAACAAGCGATGACCGAGCCGGTTCTGCTCAATGGCCTCGATGTCCAGCGGGCTTTCGATACGATCGATGCCATCAAGGCCGATCCCAGCCTGGCCAGGTTCCAGTTCCGAGCGAGCAACACCTGGATCGGAGGCGGGGCGAACCGCTCCACCATTCGAGATTTCTTCGGCGCGGGCCGTGAGGACGAGTCGCGCCAGACATCGTTCGAGTTCGTGAACGGCGAGCCGCCCGTTCTGCTCGGCCATAACGAGGGCGCCAACCCAGTCGAATTCCTGCTCCATGCCTTGGCGGGCTGCGTGACCACCACGCTCGTGCTGCATGCCGCGGCCCGCGGCATCGCCCTTCGCCACCTTTCGACGCGCCTGGAGGGAGACCTCGACATTCGCGGCCTGTTGGGGCTCGACGACACCGTGTCGCCCGGCTACGAGCAAATCCGCATTCTGATGAAGATCGAGGCTGACTGCTCGGAGGAGGCCTTGGAGGACCTGCTGGCTGTGGCGCAGGCCCATTCACCCGTGTGCAACACGGTCTGCCGGCCGGTGCCGGTCATGATCGAGCGCGCCGTGGCCTAACGCCTTGGGGCGCGGTCCCTTCGGTCAAGGGCCGCGCCCGAGCCTTGTCCTATCTCGGGCCGAGATAGGGATCGTTATAGCGCGCGTCGACGCAGGCCATGCCATTCCAGTAGCGATATTCGCCGCAGCTTAGGGGGCGCAACGGGGCTACGACCACTGCGGTTCCATCGGGAGCGATAACGACATCAGCGGGCACCGGATTGCTCCGGGGGCCGGTCGGCCACACGCCGGTCCGGCGGTAATAGCGGTCGCGCCAACCAATTGTTTGTACGGTGCCGAGCTCGGCGGATGGAGTGCTCATCGCGGGCAGGGGGGCTGCGGTCGCGCTATCGGGGCCGAGGCTGCACGCGAGCCCTCCGGCAACAAGGGCGGCGGCTGATATCAGAACAGGTCGCATGTCACGCTCCGTGGTTGGGCTCTCCCCGTCGCACTCTTATAACGGCTCAGGGCCCTGTTCGGTTCGGCCTAGGCTCGACACGATCAACGATTGGTTTCCAAGCCATGACGCCTTGGCAAATGTGCCAGGAGTGGCCTTGACCCTCTTCACGCCTTTATCGAGAGTCGAAAGCCACTGACCTTCTTTGGAGGGCGCCTGTGATTGGTGGCAAATTCCATCGACCGCTGGTCATGCCGCTGAGGCGGATGGCCTTGTCATCGGCCCTCGGCCTTGCCGCGCTGGTCGCGACCCCCGCAAGCGCCATGAGCGAGATAGCCGCCCAGCCCAATTGCATCAAGGATGCCATGCTCGTCTTCGATGCCTCCGGCTCGATGACCGGCATGGGCTTCGGCGAACGCACGGTGCGTCGCATCGAGCAGGTTCAGCGGGCGCTGGCGAGCGTGCTCCCGGACGTCGCGCCGATGCGCAATCTCGGGCTCATCGTGTTCGGCCCGGGCAGCCGGCAGGCATGCGAGAATGTGGAATTGCGGCTGACGCCAGGTCCCAATTCGGCGGCGAGCATCATGTCGGAGGTCAACGGCCTTCAGCCTTATGGGCAGACGCCGCTCGCCGCCGCTGCTGTCGGCGCGGCCGCCGAAGCCCTCGACTATCGCGAACGGCCTGCCGTCATCGTGCTCCTCACGGATGGCGAGGAGACTTGCCGGGGTGAGCCTTGCACGCTCGCCCGCGAGCTCAAGAGCGAGGGCCGTGACGTGACCGTGCACGTAATCGGCTACATGCTGCGTTCTGCGAACGAGCCAAGCACCGGTCAGTTCGCGCGGTGTCTCTCGGAGAACACGGGCGGCCTGTTCCTCTCTACAGAGACGACGGAGGAACTGGTCGAGGCCCTGCGGAAGACCCTCGGCTGTCCAGTCATGTCCT
>CAYUTT010000045.1:0-5103 GCA_964447575.1 uncultured Methyloceanibacter sp. | reverse complement strand
TCCGCGATCTCTTCCATGGATGTTGTCTTGGCGAACATGGCCTTGGCCTTGGCCGCAAGCTCGTCGCGGCTCGGCATCTGCGGCATGTGTGGCATGTGCAGGGTTGCCAGCACTTCGGCCGTACGGTCGTGAGCGCGGGCAAGTCTGTCCCGCAGCACATTCAGTTCCGGGCCTTGCAGGGCTGAGGCGATGGAATGCGCGATGCGCTCGGTGTTGAAATGCGCCACGAGCTGCTCGGCGGCCCGATTGATGACGCTTGCGCCGAGACCATGCTCGTTACGCACGACCTGCGCAGGCGGCATTCTCAGGCCCCACACGAGACCGGTCCAGGAGAGCGCCTTTAGGATGTAGTAGGTCGGATCGATCTCCCACCAGCGGAAGCCTTGGCGCACGCTGCTCTGGAAGGCGTGGTGGTTGTTGTGCCAGCCCTCGCCCATGGTGAAGACGGCCAGCAGCCAGTTGTTGCGGGAATCGTCGCCCGTGACGTAGCGCTTGCTGCCCGCCACATGCGCGAGCGAGTTGATGCAGAACGTGGCGTGATAGACGAGCACGGTGCTCCAGAAGAAGCCGACGAACAGGCCGGACCATCCGGCGATGAGGAAGCAGAGGAGCGCCAGCGCGACGGCCGGCACGAGCTCGAATTTGTGCAGCCACCGCATCTCGGGATAGCGCATCAGGTCGGCGACCGCCGTCTCGTCGAAGGTGTCGTGGCGGCGAGAGAAGATCCAGCCGAGATGGCTATAGAGGAACCCCGTATGCCGCGGCGAGTGCACGTCGTGCTCGGTATCCGAGTGCAGGTGGTGATGCCGGTGCTTGGCCGCCCACCACAGCACGCTCTTCTGCGCGGTGCTCTGGCAGAGAACGGCGAGGATGAACTGAAACACCCGGCTGGTGGAATAAGCGCGGTGCGAGAACAGCCGGTGATAGCCGGCGCCGATGGCGAAGATGCGCAGCCAGTAGAGCGTCACGCAAAGGATGACGGCCTGCCAGGTGACGCCGGACCAGATCGCCCCGAAACAGGCGAGATGCACCAAGACGAAGGGAATGGCGGACGGATAGATGATGTCGTCGTGCTCATCGTCGAAGCGTGTGTCCGTAGGCATAAAGGCAGAATCCTCGTGTTGCTGGCCTTATTTAGCGGATTTTGGGGGGCAAAAGCCAGCGCTGGCGCCGTATACCCTCCATTTGGGCACCGGGGGAACCCTATGCAAGCAGGCCCACAGCCACCGCGGGCGCGCATCGTGCGGCCATTTCGCGCGCATCCGGCGCACAGTCGACCGTCTCGGCGAAGTCGCGATAGGCCTGGCCGAGGCGTTCGGCGAGCCTCGCCGCCAGGAACCGCCCGCAGCCGGCGCCGATCACCGGCGCGTCCGAGGCGAGCCCCTCCCGCGCGACGAGAGTGCGAGCGGCGGCCTCGATTCCGTCGAGCTGGCATCGCGCGAAGAAATGCGCGAGCGCGCGCCAGGCGATGAGATCGCCTTCCGCCGCGTCACGGCCGAGCATGCGGGCGAGCCGGGCCGCGCTCTCCTCGGCGCTCTTGCCGCGCTGATCTGCGGCCGGGTAGGGGTCCGCGTCCTCCGGCAACGCGCCGGTCAGGCGATAGACGTCGGCCATGGTGGCGAAGCGCTCCGCCGCGATGTGCTGCCTCCGGCCCTTGAACGGCGCGGTCTGCGTGATCGCCATCACCGGCGTGCGCACGACCCCCGTATAGATCAGCTCGCCTTCGGTCAGCCGTTCGCCGTCGGTTCGGCCCTTTGCCGCCGCCTTGCCGTCCTTCAGCGGAATGAGGTCGGTCGTGGTGGTGCCGACGTCCACCAGGAGGCCGTTCGGCAGGCGCGAGGCGGCCAGCGTGGCGCTCGCATGCCAGTTGGCCGACGCCACCTCTTGCCAGCGTGCGATCGCCTGATCCGCGTCGAGAAACCCGTCGAAACCGTAGAAGCGGGTCGTGGCGCCTGTGGCTGCCCGCATCATTTGGACCAGATAGGCGACGCCTTCGGCACGGGTTGCGAACACGTCCGACAGCTCCCCGGTCATGGTGACGGCGTGGATGGCGTCTCCATCGCAGAGCGTGAGCGCCTGGTCGAGCGCCCGGTCGAACTTCTCGGGGGCCGCGAGAAGCGGGCAGGGGATCTGGCTTGCCGCCATCACCCGCCTGTCCTCGATACGGGCCAGCTTGAGGTTGGCGCCGCCCAAATCCCACCCAAAAGACGCTGCCATTCAGCCCTCAATCCAAGTCATGATAAGAAGAGCGGAGAGGCAAACCGCCATGACCCTTCAATCCGAAACAAAGGCGACGGTGGCCGGCGATTTCGCCGTGATCCCCGTGCTCGATCTCAAGGATGGGGTAGTCGTCCACGCCCGTGCCGGCAAGTATGCCCGCGCCGGCAAGCGGGCCGAGTACCGGCCCATCGCCACGCCCTTCGGCCCGCCCCACGACGCCATCACCATTGCCCGGGCGCTGCTCGGCATCACCTTCTCCCCGGCACTCTATATTGCCGATCTCGACGCCATACTCGGACGCGGCAACAATTTCGAGCTGTGCCGAGCACTCGCCATTGCCTTTCCCGACACGGACCTCTGGATCGATGCGGGATTCTCGGACGCGAGCGATTGCGCCTTCTGGCTGCCGATTGGGGCGACGCTGGTGATCGGCAGCGAAACCGTCGCGAGCCTCGAAGCCTGGAACAATATTCGCGCCAGCTTCGGCCGCAGCGTGGTGCTTTCGCTCGATTTCGACGAGCAGGGTCTGCGCGGGCCGAGGGATCTCATCGCCAACCCGGCGCTCTGGCCGGAGCGGCTCATTCTCATGAGCCTCGGCCGCGTCGGCACCGAGAAGGGGCCGGACCTTGCTCGACTTGAGGAGGCGCAGCTACTCGCCGGAGATCGGGCCGTATTTGTTGCCGGCGGCGTCAGCGATCTGGAGGACATCGCCCTCGTGGCAGGCGCGGGCGCAAAAGGTGTGCTCGTGGCGACCGCGCTCCATTCCGGCGCTCTGGCCCAAAAGGAAATCGCCGCCCTCTGGCGAGAGCGGCGATCTCAGGCTTGAGGGACGCAAAGCCCCGTCTTCCTAGAAACCGAGCTTCTGCAGCCACCGCCGAATCGGGCCCGGACCATCGCTTCCGCCGGGTTCGTCCCGACCTGGGGGTTCTCCCTTTCAGCCAGCGGCGAAGGGATGCGAAGCCGAATCCTTCTTGGCGGTCACTTCGGAGGCCTTGGGCTCGCCGGCAACGGCGCGGGCGATGGCTTCCTTCGTGGCGCGATAGTTGAAGTCCTGGATCTTCTTGTCGTCCTTGGCTTCCCAGTGGATGAACACGCCGACCGTGACGTAAAGGTCGTCGGCCTCGTTGGCCGGGATCACACCCTCGGCCACGGAGTCGGCCACGGCCTTGGCCACGGCATACTGCGCCGGACCGAACATCTGGACCGCCTGACGGGCGTCCTTGATGGTGACCTTGTTGTAGAGGATGGTCGGGGGCTTGCAGAGCAGGTTCGGCGCTACCACCGCAAGCAGGGTGGTGAAGCCGTCCTTGTTGTTGGTCAGCGCATTGCAGAACGCGGTCTCGACGGCGCTACCGCGCGGGCCAAGCAGCAAGTCAACGTGAGCAACTTCGTTACCGTCGCCGACGAGCGATTCGCCGACGCAAACACCGGTGATTTTGGCCATGAGCCAACCCCTCCCTAATACTGAGACGTGGTCAAAACGAAACGGCACCGCCGGCCGATAGCCCGGCGACAAGCCGACGAAAGTGCTTTGGGATATGCTCCTCCGTCCGCAACTCCTGGAAAGAAGCTCCGCGGGGCAGAACATAAGCCGGGCTTAGAAGGATGGGCAAGTCGATTATTGGCCGATTTTGCCCGCCGGATTTGTTGCCTTATCGGGCGTTTACTGGCCCTGAAGCGCTGCCGCGAACAGGGTGGCCACGGTGAGATCGGCGGAAGTCCCGGGATTCAGCCCCCGGGTCTTCAGGGAGGCGTCGAAGGCGCCGAGAGGGGCCGCCATCTCCGCCGGATCGTGGCATTGGGACAATCCCGCTTCGATCGGCCGCGCCTCGTCGCATACCGCGCTCGCGGCGGCGCTGCCGAACTTGCGCTCGATCAGCGTGTCCGGGATATGGGCGAGGAAGCCGAGATAGATATAGGTCGTCACCCACGGCACGTCGCCCCAGCGCCGTCGCCCGCCCTCCAGCCATTTCAGGCCGAGATCGAAGATATCGACGAAATCGTGCGTGTAGTTCCAGGCGATGCGGTCCCGGGTTTCGGCCGCCCGCATGGCCTCCAGAAGCGTAACGCGGGGCTCCCCGGCGAGATCATGCACCGGTGCTTCCCCGAGCCCACCGGGCTGTGCCTGGCGGATGGCCCGATAAGCCGCCTGCGCGTCCTCGACGGTCAATGCGCCAAGAACCTGCGAGAGTCGGTCGCGCAGGGCGCCGTCGCCCTCGAGCGCCGCCTGGGCGAGGGGGGCCGCCAGCAGGATGATACCGAGATTGGTGTTGTGGTCCACGACGCTTCGGGTCGCCTCTATGGCAAGCTCGATGCGCTGTCCGACCCCGGCGCATGTGGTTCCGATCACGAGCCCGGCCGCGATGGCGCTATTCTCGAAGTCGTTCACGCTCATGCGATGGTCGTCGGCATGGCGGTGCACGTTGCCGGGTTTCAGTGCCTCGAGCTCGGCAAGGCAGGCGTCACGGAAAATCGAGCCGATACGTTCAGGTTTCAGGGGCGCGATCACGCTTCCTCTTGGGTCCGGCATCCGCCTGCGGGCAGGGCCTCATCGAGAAAGGCGTCCACCACATGGTCCGAGATACGCAGGCGCGTCACCCGCTGGAGCCCGTTCCAGGCCGGCATGGAGTTCACCTCGAGCACCAGGAATCTCCCGTCGGGCGCCTGGATGATGTCGACTCCGGCGTAGTCGGCGCCGACTGAAGCAGCGGAACGCACCGCAAGCTCGACAAGTTCCTGGCTCGGAATAGCGGCCTTGGCGCGCGCGCCTTGCTTGATATTGGTGATCCAGCTTGTGCCATGGCGGATCATAGCCGCAACGACGCGGCCCGCGCAGACAAAGACCCGCCAATCCTGATGCTGCTCTCCCGCCGCCGGCACGAA
>CAYUTT010000044.1:0-10058 GCA_964447575.1 uncultured Methyloceanibacter sp. | reverse complement strand
TCAGCCGATTCGGGAATCCCCCGCGATTCAATCAGCTCGGAAAGCGCTCTAGCCCCACCGGCTGCTTGTGCTTCTTGAGGAAATCGGCAAACGCCTCGTCGGCAATCTCTTGGAAGCTGCGCCCGCTCTCGCTGGCTGCCGCCTCTATAGCGGCCCATGTCTCGTCATCGAATTGGACGCGCTTTCCGACTATTTTAGGCCCCCTCTTCACAATGCGCGGTGGTTTCGCGGCGTCAGCCTCATACTTCTCTTGGGCAATCTTTTTGCGGGCTGCCTCTTCTTTGGCCTCTTTAATATGCTTTCGCATCTGCCTGTCGCTCTCTCCCCGCTGCTTCAGCGTCTGCTTCACGACGGTATGGCCGCCTAGGTACGATTCTCCCTTTCTAGCCAACCCATGTCCCTCGACAGTTGGAGCAGTTCTTTGACACTAGCACCGGGCATCGATTCTTGCGATCCTGCGCAATCCGGGGTTCAAGCTCCAGTCGGGAACACAGCAATGCGCCGAGCCATGCTAGTTGCTGTGGCTTTGACTTGTCTAGGAACGGGCAAGTCGGAGGCGGCCATCTTTGATGGGAACAAGCTTTTAGCGGCATGTGAGAAGTCGACTCCCTTTTGTCAGGGGTACATCGCGGCTGTCCACGACACTATGCAGCAGCCTTTCCTCACAGCCGGATCAGTCAATTCTGGAAAAGTGTGTGTGCCAGCCGGTGCGCAGTTGAGACAGTTAGTTGACATCGCAGTGCTGTATCTCCGGGCGAGACCTGAGAAGCGTCACCTCGATGCATCTTTTCTTGTCTTTGACGCGCTCAAGGAAAAGTTCCCTTGCAACTAGGCATGGGAGAGACTAGCGCCTGGCCTGCGTTTCTTGCGATGCTAGACTAGCCTATGCGGGGGCCTTCGAGGGAGGCTCCAATGAGAAGACTGAAAGCCCCCTGGTCCGCCGAGAAGACCGAGGGAGGGTACAGGGTAAGGGACTCGCAAGGACGCACGCTCTGCTATATCTACTGCCGGGACGACGAGAAGAACGCCGAGGTCGCCAATGTGCTGACCTGGGAGGAAGGCCGCAGGGTCGCGGCCAACATCGCCAAATTGCCCGCGCTGCTCAAACGGAAGTGAATGGGCGTCGGCTTGGAATCGTCGCGACGCAGCTAATCACTCTGGTAGCACTGCTTTCTGGTTTTGATATCTGCCGCCGTCCTGGGCGCCGTAGGCCTCTTCTTCTTTGAGCGCTTTTGAAAGGTTGAAGAAGGTGAGTTGGCAGGGCCTATCAAGCAAGGGCTGAAGAGCGATCGTAAGCGGGCCGCTGTTCCTGATTTCCAGAGTGATCTGTCCTGTCCAGCCTGGCTGAATCCACGGTGCGGTCTGATGCATGGTCAATCCGACACGAGCGTAGGTACTGCGACCCTCCACGAGCCCGATTAGATGGTTGGGGATGGAAACAGTCTCGTGCGTTAGCGCGAGAACGAAATCTCCTGGGTGGAGCTCAAACTTTTCCGGATGCCCCATCCCATCATCAACGCTCAGCTTCTTTTTGGAATAGAGACCGGCTCTGGCAATTAGGTCGAGACCATTGGCTATGGAGAAGGTCGCTCCGCCCGCTGGCTGGAGCTTGGTGAAGTCAAATCCCAAGCGAAGATCTATCGAAGCCTCGCCCCATTGGTTGTCTTCCAGTGGGGGATCAAACCTCAGAGCACCATTTTCCACTTCCGCCCGAATATCGGGCTTGGAAAGGACCATAGGTTATGCGGCAGCAAGGGACATGAATTGCGTTCGGGCGCGTTCGGAGGAAAAGGTAGCCAGCCCGTTAGTCGTAAACCAGAGACGGTGCCGTCCGAAGATTCAAATTCAACAATACACTCGTTATCGAACGGTCCTTCTTCAACTTTACATGGAATACCTATTAACTCCCCCGTGACGAACTTCGCCATTCTGATCTCCCGCGCTATTGCGTCCCTGCTATTTATTGGCTTCTTTGGGAGCCATTTTGTTGAATCCCAAAGAGGGGGCCGACTCACGATTAGGTCAATTCACGTTCCGTGACGGAATGTAACGATTCGTGAGGTGACGAGGTTTCACTGCAATCGCCCCCGTGTCTTCGTGCGGATTGCGTGCCCACTAGTCCCCCTGTGTCAGCGCGTTTGTCAGCCAAGCAATATCCTGCTCGGCTAGGCGCTCGGCTTGTTCTAGCTTCCGCAATGTGCGGTGCTCTGCTTCCGTGTGATCCATCGTGCATTCGAACCGCTCCCGTTGCGCTCGCGCATAGGCGAGTCGCTTTCGGGCGTGTTCGAGTTGCTTCATTAGTGCGCGGAAGCATCACTCGACGCGGCAAGTCCTCCTGGCGGATCAAGTTCGACATCGGACACAATCCCGAAACCGGCCAGCGCAAGTATCACACCGAAACGATACGCGGCACGAAGGACGATGCCGAGACTCTGCTTAACAAGCGGCTCGCCGAGCGCGGCGAAGGTCAGCTAGTCGAGCGCAGCGCCCTAACCGTCGCCGAGTATGCGCGCCATTGGATCGTTACCATCGCACCCGCGAAGGCATCCGGCAAAACACGCGAGCGATATGGTGAGCTGATAGAGAAGCACATCATTCCTCACATCGGCTCGACTAGTTTACAGAAACTCGACGGGCCGAAGATCGACACCTTCTATGCAACGCTTCGGACCAGCGGTCGCCGCGACGGCAACGGTGGCCTCGCCCCTCAGACCGTGCGCCACATTCACCGCCTGCTATCGCTCATCCTGGCGTCGGCTGTGAAGGCAAAGAAGCTCAGCATCACGCCCATGGCAGCGGTGCAGACAACTCCGAAGGTGCCGCGACCGAAAATCCAGGTGCTCGACAACGCCGAACTTGCCGCCCTGTTCGCTCACCTAAGAAGCAGACCGCTTTACATGCCGGTCGTGTTGGCAGCATCAACCGGAATGCGCCGCGGCGAGGTTCTGGGTTTGCACTGGCAGGACGTGAGCCTTGACGCTGCCACGTTACAGGTTGCTCAAGTGGTCGAACTCGTCGGCGGCAAGGTTTCCCTGAAAGAACCCAAGACCGAACGCAGCCGCCGCACCATAGCCCTCCCCGAACGTCTCGTGCAGGAGCTTCGCTCCTATCGTAAGGAACAGTGGGAGCATTGCTTGAAGCTCGGCGTCGGCAAGCTCGAGCTGGTCTTTCCGACTTGGGCGGGCGAGCTTCGCAACCCCTCACATTTCACCAAGGCGTTTAGCCGCGAGGTCATTGCCGCCAAGCTGCCTCACGTCACGTTCCACGGCCTGCGTCATACCCACATTACCCACCTTCTGCGAAGCGGCGTGCCGGTCCACGTTGTCTCTGAGCGGGCGGGACACGCTAACCCCACGGTCACATTGAACACCTATGCGCACCTGCTGAAAGGCCAGCAGGAAGGCGCAGCCGCCGAGTGGAACAAAACGCTCCAGCAGGCCCTTGCCACCGAGTGACGGGGACCAATCGGGTACCATTTATGCCGCAGACGGACCATATAAGCCTTGAGAATCAACGAGGATGGGTGGCCGAGTGGTTGAAGGCACCGGTCTTGAAAACCGGCAGACGTGCAAGCGTCTCGTGGGTTCGAATCCCACCCCATCCGCCATATCTGGTGCTATGTTACTGCTTTCATTTGGGATTTAGCCCTCTGGCGGCTTCCGTCATACCCTGAGGGCTCCATTTCGCGGCTTTTAAGTAGAAATTTACCCAGCACCGGCTGAGTCATGGCGGCGGTCACTTTCCGAGGTCGATATGTTCAGCACCCCGCAACCAGCAAGCCGGTTTGGTTTGTTGTTGATGGTCTCGGGCTTGGCGGCCGTTGCTGGAATGCTCTTGCTGTTTGCTATGCGACTCGACGATGGCGCCAAGCACCCCTCTCACGGACAAGATGAGCTTGCCTGCGCCAAGGCGAAACTAGAGGCAACGTGGGGGGTGGAGCTGCCTGGAGAGATCGCCAACTCTCTACCTGGCTCGCAGGCGGTTTCTGCGGGTTGGGAACTAAAGGAGCTGGGTTGTTCCGGCGCAATCCACCCAACCGCGACTCTTGACGAGATATTCGGGACAGCGTCACCAACCGACCTCGATTACACGGCTGCAATTCCATCCGGGCTACGCGAGCCTTAGATTCGTTGTCCTCGACGAGGTGCCCGGCGAACAGGTAAAGCCGCCCTTCCCTGGCTCGCCATATGGCGTGAAGCGCTGACGACCACCATCTGCTCACTGCGGCACATCGAACCTCGACTTGCTCAGTTGTCGCCCTCTGCACCAAGGCTCGTGGAGTGGCTGCATCGTCCTCAATATTGCTAAGGTGCAAGAGCTGTTGGGAGCGACCGCAGAATGAATCACGCTGGTTCGCCAGATCAGTCCTTTTTGACCATTCAAACCGGGGGAAACCTACATGAGTCTTACGCCGCCCTCTCAAGTCACCTTTATCCTTTCCGTTCTGCTCGCAGTCCTGGCTCTGCTGGTACGATATGCGAAGGTGTGATGTTTCGCGGTTTCTAACCGCTCCTGCAACGCTACGTTGCCGATCGCCTGGAAGCCGCACCTGCTCCCACTCGCCACACGCTAGGCGCTTTGGACTCGCCAAATGGTGTTCAAGGGCGCGGGCTGCGCCCGGCATCGCGTGGGCCGCCGACAAGCCAGGACACGCGCTCGCCGCGCTGTGGCAGCTCTTCTTCTTCGCGTGGACCTTCCATGCGGCGGGACGGTGCAGGCTGCGCGACACCGCGACGGCCGCCCACAACCTGGGCTACGGTCCAGACCAGCGGCCGCTGGAGGTGCGACGGCAAAACTGTGTGCACGTCGCCCTCGGCTTCGTGCAGTTGCTCCTGGGTCAGGTTCCGCGCCTCGAGAAGGCTCGCGCCGCAAAGATTGGCACCCGAAAGGCTGGCGCCGGCCAGGTCGGCGCGGTCGAGAAGCGCATCACTCAGGTCAGCGCCGGTAAGATTTGCGCCCTCTAGGCGGGCATCTCGAAGATCGGTGTCCGCGAGGTCGGCGCCGGCGAGATTGGCACCGGTCAAGGTCGCAAAACGCAAGACGGCATGCCGGAGCCGCGCATGGGAGAGATTGATCGGTCCCCCATTGATCGGACCCAGCTGACGGTCGCCGATGCTGAGAGAAATGCCTACCAGATTGGGAACGATCTCCGGGCGCTCGGAACGCCACTCGTTCCACGGCCTTGGGCCGCGCCGGAGGATCTCGATATGTTCGGAGTCGGCAGTCACAACACACACCTACAACGCTGAACGCAACTCGCTCAACGCGACAAATGATACGCATACAATTCTGTATACAAGGTAAGCGTCGAACGTAATGCGGCACAGATGTCGTCCACATGACTCTGTGAGTGGGAAACGCGCCTCGTCACCCCGCTTGCCGTCTTCTGTTGCAGGGGGTGCCGCTTTCGCACGCGGCTGCCGTATCGTTGGGCAAAAACGAAAAGAGCCGCCCCGGGGGGCAGCTCTTCTAAGACTTTTCGGTCTTGCGTGTGGTCAGCGGCTCGGCCGCTATAAGACTAGCCGCCGATGCGCGCCGTGCCAGAGCGTCCGTCGTCGCGAACCCAGCGCACTGTCGCTCCCTGGCGGGTCAGCTTGTAGCAATACTGCTTGCTGTTCATCCAACTCGTCCACTTTTGACAGAGCTGGTCGTCGGCGACCCACCACTTACCGGAATCTTGGGTGCCGTCGCCGCGCGAGAAACTCGCCGCTACCGTTCCCATCTTGCCCGTCATGCGCCCATTGGCGGAATAGCGGATGGGAAGATCGAACCCCGAGATGTTGAGATAAACGATCTTGCCGCTGATTGCCTGGCGCAGCGCGTCGCCGGCGAGTTGCTCGGCTCCGAGGGCCGCCTGTGCCGGCAGGGCAAGGCTCGCGGCCAAAAGAAGTGCTGCTGCAGTCTTCATCGCTTCCCCATATTGTCTTGGAAATGACATAAGGCCGGATACGGCGCTCCAAACTTGGTCAATTTTGGGCTAACCGGAGGGGATTGCGTGACAAAGTTAAGCGGCATTCGCAGGATGCCTGTGGCCTTTGGTTAAAGCTCGGCGCCCTCCCTCGCCTTCGCCCGGGCACGGCGCCGCTGGGCCAGCACATTGAACACCTCGACGCCGGCCGAGAAGGCCATGGCGAAGTAGATGTAGCCCCTCGGAATATGGAAGTGGAACGCGTCGGCCACCAAGGCGGCGCCGATCAGCAGGAGGAAGGACAGCGCCAGCATCTTGGTTGTCGGGTGCCGCTCGATGAAGGCGGAGACCGGGCCCGAGGCGAAATACATGACGGCGATGGCCACCGTCACGGCAGCGATCATCACCTCGATATGCTCCGCCATGCCGACCGCGGTAATGATGGAATCGACGGAGAAGACCAAGTCGATGATGGCGATCTGCACGATCGCCCCGGCGAGCGAGTGCACCACGACATTGCCCCCGTTCTCGTCGTGCTCGCCCTCGATGCCGTGATGGATCTCCCGGGTGCCCTTCACCAGGAGAAACAGGCCGCCGGCGAGAAGTACCAGGTCACGCCACGAGAAGGCGTACTCGCCTACAGTGAAGATCGGCGTCGTCATGTGGATGAACCATGCGATGAAGGCCAACATGATGATGCGGAAGATGAGGGCCATCGAGAGGCCGACACGACGCGCCATCAGCTGCATGTCCTTCGGCAGCCGCTGAACCATCACCGATATGAAGACGACGTTGTCGATGCCGAGCACGATCTCCATCGCGCTCAAGGCAAGGAAGCTCGCCCAAACATGGGGGTCGGTCAGAAGGTCGACGAAGGGCATCTTTGTAGACGTCGTGGAGGGACAGCGAGTCGGAGCCAATAGCCTACGCGCGCGCCCTAGTCTATCGCCAGTCTCGTCAGTGGGAGCGGCGGAACGACCGGCCCAGGCCGACCGCGGCGAAATAAGCCGCGGCCGCAATTAGCGTGATCTGCACCCAGGGCGCCGAGGGGAAAGGATGGGCCACGGCGAAGGCCGCCGTCACCGCCCAGGCGAGCGTGACGAGCGCCGTGGGCAGGCGGAGCCGCCGCACGCGGAAGGGATGCACACAAAGAATGGGCACGAAGGTGAAGGCCACAAGCCCCGCCACCAGAGCGAGTGCACCCAAGGGCGGCAGGCCGAGCACGAACAGGTAAAGGAGCACGATGTTCCAGATGGCCGGAAAGCCGACGAAGAACCCCTCCTCCGTCTTGCTGTGAACGTCAGAGACATGGAACAGGCCCGACAAGAGGATGGCGATGGCCGCCGGCAGCCGCGCGGCCTCAGGCAGGAGGTCGGTCTCGGTCAGCACGAAGGCCGGGATGGCGACATAGGTGAGATAGTCGACGATCAGGTCGAGGCGCTCGCCGCTGAAGCGCGGCAGCACCGACTTGACGTCGAACAGGCGCGCCAGCGGCCCGTCGACGGCATCGACGATGAGGGCGATGCCAAGCCAGACGAACATCATCTGCCAGTCGGACTGATGAGCGGCGCGGAGCGCAAGCAGCGCCAGCACGGCGCCGATCGCTGTGAGAATGTGAACTGAGGCAGCGCTGAGGCGGCTCATGGTCGTAGCCTCCGCGCTGGCCGGTCGCCGGTCTGACAAGGTGGTCTCATGATCCCCATGGCTCGTTCTGCTCGTCGTCCCGTCCTAACAAAGGACTCGTAGGGATATCAGGGACTTAATGACTTTTTTTGGCTGTCCGCTTCCGCTACGCCCTAAGCCCGATGCCCGCGCCGGCGCTGTTATCGTCCGGTCATGCCCCGTCTCTAGCATCTCGCGGTTTGCTCACCCATAGAGGGATTCATCAGATGAAGAAGACTTACGCACTTGGCGCGGCGCTCGGCGTGCTCATGCTGGCCGCCGGCCCCACGTTTGCCGAATATGTCAACCCGGTCGCCTTCCCGCAAAAGGGCGATCCAACCGACGTGCAGGTGGTGATCGAGATCCCCGCCGGCACCTTCACCAAATACGAGATCGACGGGAAGACCGGACATCTCTTCGTCGACCGGTTCCAGTCTATGCCGGTGGTTTACCCGGCCAATTACGGCTCGATCCCGAGCACGATCGGCCCCGATGGCGACCCGCTCGATGCCCTCGTCATCACCCGCCAGCCGATCCATCCCGGCGCCTTCATCCGGGTGCGTCCGATCGGCCTCCTGAAGATGATCGATGGCGGCGAGGTGGACGACAAGATCGTCGCCGTGCCGATCTCCAAGGTCGACCCCACCTACGACGAGATCAAGACCGTGGACGATCTGCCGGCGATCGAGCGTGCCCGCATCGAGCAGTTCTTTGCCGTCTACAAGAAGCTGCCCGAAGGCCGGAAGGTCGTGGAGATGGGCGGCTATGAGGGCGTGAACGCCGCCGTCGACATGCTCAAGACCGGGCTCGATAAGGCCAAGACGACCGACGTCTCGACCTCCGCCCAGTAGCGTAGGCTTCGCCAAACAGATCGAGGCTCATCGGGCCAAGGACCCGATGAGCCTTTTCTTTTGCCCAGCGCATCCGGCCGGACTGGCAAGGTGCCGAGAGACAAAAAATTGCCGCCGCCCCGGGACGGGGGCGACGGCAGCCAGGCGAAAGGGGACTGTTCTTTCGTTTGGACTTAGGCTTCGGTGGTTCTCTTACCAATCCACTTGGGCGCGGAGGCCGACGCCGGTGATCTCGGCACCGTCGTTCACGCCGCCTTCGATCTCGGACTGGCTGACCTGCAGCTTCAGAGCCGTGTAGTCGGTCAGCCACCAGTTGAGACCGATGAGCCATGTCTTCTGGTCGCCGCAGGCGGTGCAGGTCACGGCATTGGGCGCGGTCGAGTTGGTAATAGCGTTGGCCTTGTCGCTCAGATTGATGACGTCATAGCGTCCCGCGATCTGCCAGGAGCCCCAGCCACCGCTGCCGCCATAGACCGGGTTCTTGACCTTGGTGCGGCCAAACTCGCCGACATCGGCTTCGTAGTTCCGCATCTCGCCGGTGAGGTACAGGCTCGCGTCGATATACCAGCCGTTATAGGTGGGGCTGACACCCGGCGCGATGCTGCGCGGAATGTTCGTCTCCAGTTGCGAGTATTCGCCCTGGAGCGAGAACGATTTCCATACAAACGCGCCTTCGAGACCGAACAAGTCGTCATCGTGTCCGATGAACGGCGTCGCCACGAAGCGGTCGGCAAGATGCAGATCCGCGCCGCGCGCGCGATACCTGTACAACTCCGCCGTGCCGGTGTCTCTTAGCGTGCCTGCATCGCGATGGCGGTAGCTCGCGCCGAAATGGGTAACCATCGTGTCGTTGTTGATGGGAGCCACGGTTGCGCGCGCCGCGAACGCGGTTTCATCGTCGAAGAAGGACTCCTGATTTCCAGGCTTTGCACCAAAATAGCCCGTCCGGAACGACCAGTGGTTGCCGCCCACTTCGATACCAGTACCGATCTGCCGGTCCATGCCAAAGGCGTCGATGAACGCCGCGCGCTCCATGAAGGTCAGGTAGCGCGAGCTGGTTAGATGCTCGAGCGAGTTTTGGACCTTGAAGTTACCGAGAAGGATCTCGGAATTCTCCCAAGACGACGGTCCCCAGTTGGCATAGGCGACATAGGCGTCCTTGATGGACACCTCGTCACCCGCGAAATCGATCTCGAACTTGTATTTCCAGTCGTAGAAGACCACGCCTTCGACGCCCAACCGGGCGCGACGGAGTTCCACACCGGACACGTCGGCCCTGCCGGTGATCGACTCGTCCTGGTCGATGCCGTTGTAGTCGACCATCAAACGGCCGCGGACCTTGAACTTGAACTTGCCGTCGGTGCTGGACAGCTCAGGCGCGCCCCGCCACCTGACCTTCAAGTCCAGGTCGCTGCCACCACCGGACGACTTCGCAGAAGCCGCGGCGGCCTTCGCTTCGTTGACCTGCCGCTGAAGCTCCTGCATTTGGGCCTGCATGGCCCGCATTTGAGCCTCGAGCGCCGCTGTGTCCGCCGCCTTGGCCACCGTGCTGCCGGTGGCGAGAATGCCGAGCGCGCTGGCCCCGGCAAGCAAATAAAGGCTGGTTTTCCTAAGTCCCCCAGTCATGACCCTCTCCA